>JADJGZ010000057.1 GCA_016707785.1 Bacteroidales bacterium
TTCTTCCTCCTGCCGCCAGGACGATTCCCTGATCAGGCGGATGATAAAGGCAGATGTGACTTCAAAGTAATTCATATAACAGGTTTTAAAGGATTAAATCCTGTCAACGGCCGGAAAGCAGGTGTATAACATAGGGTACAACAGGATAGATTTCCTGAAAAAGTAAAGAAATGTTGTATGGTGGTACATACGGACTTTTTGGTTGGCTACCCTCATCGTTTTACCACCGTGGCTCCGCGCTCGGTTGGTTCTCTTTTTGAGAATCAGGGACTGATGCAAAGATATTGAAATCCGGAAATGAAATTGAAATCATGTTAGCGAATTTTTGTATCGACTCAATTAGTTGAGATAGTTCGACTTCTGCATGACCAATGCAAAGGATAAATTTACATTGTGAGTGGGTTGTATCTTTATTGAAAGGAAGAAATTACAATTAAAACAATCATCCAATAAATCACAAAAGTCCCCATCTCTTCTGTTGTTTTTTGGACAGGCATACACCCTTCGGTAATACAACTTCCAATCCTCTTGATAACAAGTTCAAATCATATCGGAATAGTTCTTGCTTTTTATTAAAAATCCAGTGTTTATGAGACGTATCATGAATCAGAGTTTTCAGGAGATCGGCACCATCAAAATCACAGTTTATATCTCTTAAGTCTACTTCAAGAACAGACACATTTAATTTTCTGATTTTATGCTTTTTTCCTGATCAATTCGATGTGAAACTGCTATTTCAATGATCATTGGTTTATTGTTCTGATCAAGATAATATCTGGGACAATTTAACCAATTGTTTTTCAAGATATACATGGTCAAAGTAAACTGTTTGATGTTTGTATAGGGCTTCACTCCCTTCCAGTCTCAGATCATCAATACCTACTGCCGAAGCATAATTTTTATTCCGTTTTAGAAATTTCCTTTGCTGCAATATGCAAAGCTGTTTGTAATGCCCCTTGCATACCTGTTTTATTATGATGAGCAAAAGGATGTTGCATTCTTTTACCTTTTCTTGCAATCAAAGGTTTATTGCAGACAGGACAAACACAAGAGCACTTAAGACTCCTTAACATCCGAGACAGAAATATTGTCCCTCCTGAGACCGAAAGAAAGAAGCGGCTCCATAAGAAAAAAATAACTAATGAATATATTAATATCAGTAAAAATAAACTTTAATATGCCTTTGAATAAATCTCAACACTACCCTTTCAATATGTTGTTTAAAGTCCATCCCTCTGTTATACTATTCAAAAGACTAAATCAAAAAAATAGGGTTGATCCAGATCATCTAACCTATTTTGCATCGACAAAATATCCTTTAATTTCAGGTCCTGACCTTTCAATGCAATGTCAATATCTGATCCGGGTTTATTGGTTCCTTTTGCCCGTGAACCAAATAGAAAAGCTTTTTCAATGTGTTCATGCTCTTTGAATATTTGTATTATTTCAACGAACAATTCCTCATTAATTCCAAAAGGTATATTTAACTTACTAGTCATTCTTTTGCATCTCGGCATTAAAGGTTTGCAACAAATAATGCAAAAAGCGGATAATATTCCTTTATCACTGCTTTGGCAATCTCATTGGCTGTTTCCCTCATTATAGGTATGAGAAGATAATCGCCTGCTTTTCACCATTTCCATCCAGGTTTCTCCCGGGAGATCAATCCATTTTGAAAAGACAACGAAATGTGTCTTTTTGAACCTTGTATCCTGTATAACCCTGTTCCTCAAGAAAATCCTTTAATAGATTCCAGGCTAATTCAAATGTATATTCAAAGCGTTGAATTAAACCTTCTCTTTCTATCTCGGAAAGAGATGGCATCCTGACAGCCAATTCCAGCTGCCGGAAAGCTTTTCGATAATTAACTAATCTTTGTTGCCACCTGATGTCTTCCATAAATAACTCAGAAAGTTTTATCTGTTTATTATATACTCAATCGCAATGAATTTGCGGAGCAAGATTCTTGCAGATTGAGTTATGCCGAAGCACAAGTATCCTCCGCCAGCCGGCGGATCGCAAAATGATTTAGCAACGGTATAACAAAGTTAAGTCATTGCGTTGTATTTCCCAACTCATACTCATTCTAAAGGTTCAATCTGGTTCACTTCTTTCTCTTCCAATTGATAATATATACTCCTGCGAGGATAAGAGCCATGCAACCCAGATGGTGCAGGGTTATTTTTTCTCCGTCGATTACACCCCAGAGTATGGCGAATATTGGAATAATATAGGTTACAGAAGATGCTGCAATTGCTGAGGAATAGCGTATCAGGCTGTTCATGAGCAGCATAGCAACAGCAGTACCTACAATAGCCAGGGTAGCAAGGGCAAGAAGGTGCATTGGCCAGTCAGGATTTTCAAGCACCGGTTCAAACCTGGTGGTAAGAAGGTATATCAAAGCAACCGGACCAATAAACAGGAACGATAATGAAGTGATCTGAACTCCGGTAAGATGGGTAAGCTTAGCCTTGATCTGGTTAATATTGATGGCATAAAAGCAAGTAGCCAAAACGATATAAAGAGCATAACTGTTCACTTTTGAAAGCTGCAATTCGCTACCTGCCAGGATTAATCCTGCGGCACCGATCAGTCCAAGTGATAATCCAACAACCTGCAACCACTTGAATGATGACTTATGAAACAACAGCCCGATAATAAGTGTGAATACAGGAGTAAGCGAATTGAGCATTCCAGCTACTGAGCTATCTACCCGGGTTTCAGCTTTCATGAACAGGAATGCAGGGAAAAAGCTACCGATAAAGCCGGCAATCAGCAGGCTTTTCAAGTCTTTACGCTGCAGGTTTTTAAGTTCCCTTATTGATAGAGGAAGCAGGAAAAGAGAAGCAATCACAATACGGATAGCTCCTGCCTGGTCGCTGCTGAAGCTCTTCAATCCGATTTTCATCAGGATAAAAGAACTGCCCCATACGAAGGCCAGTAATAGTAAAATGCTAAGCTGGAACCAGCGTTTTTCCCAGATCATTGAAAGTGCATTTGAGGGGTGAAAGGGCGGGATGGGGTGAGGGGGTGATGAGGGGATGGGGTGAGGGCGGGACGGGGTGAGGGCGGGATGGGGTGAGGGCGGGATGGGGCGAGGGGGGGGATGAGGTGAGGGGCGGGATGGGGTGAGGGCGGGATGGGGTGAGGGCGGGTGAGAGGGATGGGGTGAGGGCGGGAGGGGAGGGCGGGATGGGGTGGGGCGGGATGGGTGAGGGGGGGGGAGGGGGTGAGGGGAGGGATGGGGTGAGGGGGGGATGGGCGGGGGGGGGGGGGAGGGGGAGGGCGGAGGGGAGGGGGGGGGGGGGGGGGGGAGGGCGGATGGGGTGATGAGGAGATGCCCCTAAGGGGAAGTATTTGGATGAGGATTTTCCAGTCCTCCTAACAATGATGTTAGGTAACTAATAGAACTCGAATGACTTAACGGGTTGAGAGGGGTTCAAACGGATGCATTGCCAACATATTCTTTTCCCGGTTGTTTTAAATATGAATGGATACTTCACTTCATTCCTCTAAAACTGCTACTATGAAAACTTACCATACTTTCTTATTGCCTTTGCTTCTTTTACTCACTCAAGCACCTGCTTTTTGCCAGGAATCTACCCCTTCTAACCTTCTGACCCTTTTGCTACTGGCCTCATCGAACCTGTTTGCATTGCAAATGCCGGTGACAGCCGACTCTTTGTAGTAGATCAGCATGGAATTATCCAGATTGTAGATTCGAATGGCATTGTTCTTCCACAACCATTCCTCGATATTCACGAGAGGGTATCATATGGTGGTGAAAGGGGGTTGCTCGGACTTGCCTTTCACCCGGAATTCAGTTCAAATGGGTATTTCTTTGTCAATTTTACAGGCAACGGCGACAGTACTCGTATTTCCCAATTCAGCATGAGCAGAGACAATCCCGGATCTCGCTGACCTGAAAGCGAAATGAACCTGATGACCATCTTCCAGCCCTTTCGCAACCACAATGCTGGTCACCTGAACTTTGGTCCGGATGGATATTTATATCTTGGCCTGCGCGACGGTGGTTCTTCCGGAGATCCAGGGAACCGGGCCCAAAACCCAATGGAATACCTGGGGAAAATGCTACGCATCGACGTGGATAGCGAGAGTCCCTATGGAATTCCTCCCACCAATCCTTTCAATGGGAGCCTGAATACACTCAATGAAATCTGGGCACTGGGATTGCGAAATCCATGGCGATTTAGTTTCGATCGTTTAACAGGAGATTTATGGATTGCAGATGTGGGGCAAAACGCTTTTGAAGAGGTTAATTATCAACCGGCAAGGAGCGCTGGGGTGAAAACTACGGATGGAGATGCTATGAAGGGAAATCAACCCTATAATACCACCGGATGTGCTGCATCAACTGAATACACTTCCCCGTACACACTTATCCCCATGATGATGGCTGTTCTGTTACTGGTGGTTATGTTTACCGTGGCTCAACATCCTCTCAATATTATGGCAGGTACTTTTTCGCCGATTATTGCTCCGACCGAATCTGGACACTCCATAATGTTGGTGGTACCTGGCAAAAGGAAGACTTCGGACAATATACCGGAAATAACTTCAGCACTTTTGGTGAAGATGCAGAAGGTCAGCTTTATATTGCAGGTGTTACCAGCGGGACTATATTCCGCATAACCACTGACTTTACAGGCCTATCAGATGAATTGTCAAGCCAGGTCACAATAATACGGGATCCTCTTACTGGAAATGTAAAGATTGAAACCTTGCAGGATCAGACCGGTGAAATGAAGATTTCCCTTACTGATATCAAAGGTATTCCCCTTTTTGCAAAAATATCAAAGGAGAAAAGCATAACAGTAGATACCCGTCTCCTACCGGCCGGTATGTATTTCATCAGGGTGTCAATAGGCTACAAAGTGCTGGATTACAAGTTTGTTAAAGTAAATTAGGGAATAATTTGTGTTTCCATCGACAGGCTTAATTTGATTTAAGCCTTTCTAATTAGAATTGTTACAAATGGTTACAACTGCTCAGTGAGTTGTCATTGGGTATTAAATCAAACGTTCTTTAGAGAAGCCCCATTCTTTGATAAGATTGCTATCCTTTCATTTCAAAGGAAATCATCTGTTGCACTGAAGCTTTTATACATGAGCAAGACCAGTAATGGTCTCATACGATTGAAGTCCTGCCTTCGCGGATTCGAGAGTTTTATACTTGTTAATTTCAAAAATCTCATGCTGTTCTGCATCGTACAGAGCAATCCTGAAATCGTGTTGTTGAGTGTCGAGTTGACGGTTTCCTGCACTAAATGCGCTCCAAACAACCCTGGATTCCTTGACACCTAGTTTCATTGAGGAGTCAAATGAAAGCCATTTCCCGATCGGGATAAATCCAAAAATATAATTCGAAAACCTTATCCGATGTTTTTCAGCGTCAATGAGGGTGCCGGTGGATGAGAACCCGACAAATGCCCCCAGGATCAAAAGGAGGAGGCCAAACCATGAAGATAAGAGAAGAATCAATCCGGCAACCACTAACACACTTCCAGCTGTAGCTCCAACCGGCCCAAAGGATTTGTCTAATCTATTCTTAGTAAGCATAGAAGATGATTTCACAAAAACCACATAAATAACTAATATTCAACAAGTAAAATTAGTTACAAATGCCTAATTCTGTCCTCTTCTTCTCCAATTAAACATACTCTTAGTTTCTGCCCTCATCAAAAGCAGCTATCAAGAAGATTACTCACGAAAGTTGGAGGAGGTAATCTAAAAATTCACCCCTAAAGAAATGTTGGTCACAGGAAGTTTGATAGCCCTTTCTTCCACCAGTGTTGCTGAACGGGAAGCATCGGGAAGAGATACCTCAAAATCATAGTTGTTAGATGTGAATTCACAGCCGATCATAAGGGCTTTCCAACGGATATTCAGCCCAAAAGAGGTGCCCAGTTTGAATTGATTTTCTGCAGTATATTTTACATCCTTCTGACCAACGATAAAGTAGTTGGGAAACACCTTGAAATAGAGGTCGGTAATAAATTCACCACCGGGATTATAAGAAAGGCATGGCCCTAGTTTAGCTCCAACTGCGAAGAAACTTACCGTTTCATTGTTTTCAGAGGCAGATTTTTTGTTAAAAAGTCCATTAAGACTTAGATAGGTTACATCCACTCCGAGTTTCAACTGATCGGGAAGTTTTAATGCATTAATATAGAAAAGTGTTCCTACTTCCAATTGCCCTCCAGCATTGATGACTTCATCAGTTTTCAAGGTTCCTCCGGGTATGGCATAGCCTAACCTGACGTAAGGAGCGTTATCGAATACGTTGTTATTACTATTCTGGCTGAATGCTGACAGGGTTATAAACAGGGTTACAGCGATAGAGAAGAATGTTTTCATAGAAGGATGATTGTTTTGGTTTTTGCAAATATATGGATGTATTTATTAAAAGCAAATTTGAGGGGGAAATGCAGGGTGAAGAATGAAAAATGAAAAATGAAAAACGTAAAATGAAAAATGAGCCGATAGGCTCCCCTTTGGGGCAAAATGAGCCGAAGGCTCCCCTTTGGGGAAAAATGAAAATTAGCTAAAGGCTCTACTTTAGGTTGCTGGCGATTATCAATGGAACGCAGATCCACCAGCTGGCGGACGGATTGCCTTACAGATTAAACCGAATTAGATTTTCTATGAAGCACAATTGAATTTGTGAATAAAAAAATGAAAAAGTAAAATGAGCGCAATACTCCCTTTCAGGGCACCCTGCACGGCAAGGCTCCGGGGCCAAAGGCTCCCCTTCGGGGCACTGGCACCCGGCACTGACTAAGCGTACATCGACTCCCGTTGTTCCTTGAGTTTAGGATCAGTGATATAATGGTCATAGTCCATCTTTTTGTCGATGATACCCTTCGGGGTGAGTTCAATAACCCGGTTACACACTGTTTCAATGAATTCATGGTCATGCGACGACATCAGGATATTGCCTTTGAAACCTGTGAGGGAATTGTTGAATGCCTGGATGGATTCGAGGTCCAGGTGGTTGGTGGGAGAGTCAAGTACCATAGCATTGGCATTGCGGAGCATCATGCGTGAGATCATGCAGCGGATCTTCTCCCCTCCTGAAAGGACTGAAGTTTTTTTGAACACCTCTTCTCCGGAGAAAAGCATCTTGCCAAGGTATCCCCTGAGGAAATTCTCGTGGGTATCACTGGAATACTGCCCTAACCAGTCGAGCAGTGTCATCTCCTTCTCAAAGAAACCAGCATTTTCGAGGGGAAGATAGGCATGGGTAATAGTGATACCCCATTCAAAACTACCCTTATCTGCTTCAGCATTACCGGTAAGAATGTCAAACAGTGCCGTCATAGCCCTGGCATCGCGGGACAGGAAAACAATCTTGTCGTCCTTATCAACAGTAAAATCCACTTTTTTAAACAACAGGGTTCCGTCGAGGGTTTTCTGCAGACCCTTCACTTCAAGGATAGAGTTACCAGGTTCCCTTTCAGGGGTGAAGATAATTCCAGGATACTTACGGGTTGACGGTGCAATTTCATCTACATTCAGCTTTTCCAACACCTTCTTCCTGCTTGTAGCCTGGCGCGATTTGGAAGCATTGGCACTGAAACGTGCAATAAATTCCTGGAGCTCCTTTTTCCTGTCTTCAATCTTTTTATTCTGCATTTGCTGCAACGACAAGGCCAGCTGGCTCGACTGGTACCAGAAGCTATAGTTCCCGGCCATCATCTGCATCCGGTTGTGGTCAATATCGACGATATGGGTGGCAATTGAATCAAGAAAGTGCCTGTCGTGAGAGACAACCAGGATGGTATGTTCAAAATTGGCAAGATATTCTTCGAGCCACATAACTGTTTCCAGGTCGAGATCATTGGTCGGCTCATCCAAAAGGAGGTTGTCCGGTTGTCCAAATAAAGCCTGGGCAAGCAGCACTTTCACTTTCTCTTTACCGCTGAGTTCTTTCATTGGCCGGTAATGGGATACTTCTGCAATCCCCAATCCTGACAGCAGGTTGGCTGCATCACTTTCTGCATTCCAGCCGTTCATATGGGAGAACTTCTCTTCGAGTTCTGAAACGCGTATCCCATCAGCATCAGAGAAATCGGGTTTGGCATACAAAGCATCTTTCTCCTGCATGATGGCCCAAAGGGTATCATAACCCATCAGCACAGTATCCAGGACAGAGTATTCATCGAATTCATTATGGTCCTGACGCAGCACGGAAAGCCTTTCCCCATGGCCCAGACTAATATTGCCTCTTGTGGAGTCCACTTCCCCGGTAAGGACTTTTAAAAAAGTTGATTTCCCGGCTCCGTTGGCACCAATAATTCCATAACAATTGCCATTGGCAAATTTCATGTTTACATCCTGGAATAAAACCCGCTTACCAAATTGCACTGCCAAATCAGATACTATGATCATTTTCTATTATTTATCTTGCTAATAATTATTGAGTTAATCCTTTTCCAAAAGGCCGGCAAAGGTACTCAATATGAAAATGAAAAATGAAAAATGAAAAATGAAAAATGAAAAACCTGTCTTACCGGGGAATCTCAGAAATAAATGAATGAATATTTATTCTAAAAGGCAGGTGAGCCAAAGGCTTCCCTTTGGGGTAAAATGAACCATAAGATTTAATTCGGGCTGTTGACTGTTTCAAATGGAACGCGGATGAAACAGATTATTCCGCGGATAAAAACAGGATAAATTTGCTAAAAAAAGCACAATTTATCACGTAGATATAGAAATGAATAAAGTAAAAGGACCACAGACTTCCCTTCGGGAAATTGCCGAATTGCCGAATTACCGAATTGCCAAATTTCTAAATTTCTAAATTATAACTACTTCTTCCAAAGCCCTTCCATCTGTTCGAGGGTTTTATTACGGGTTTCGGGGACTATCTTCCACATGAACCAGGCAGCAAGGAGACCCATGATTCCATAGATCCAATAGGAGAACCCCTGGTGGAAGATGGCATTGAGGGCGCTGCTCTTATCCATCATAGGGAAGGTCCAGGAGACGAGATAATTGGAAATCCATTGTGCAGCAACTGCTACAGCCATTGCTCGGCCACGGATTCGGTTAGGGAATATTTCGGAGAGGAGGACCCAGGTAACTGGTCCCCAACTTACTGCGAATGATGCAACATAGGTAAGCATGAAAATAAGGGCCGCAAAACCGACTTTTTCAAGGAAGAAAAAGAAGCCCAGGGCAATCATACTAACAGCCATTCCAATTGCACCAATAATCATTAATGGCTTTCTGCCGTATCGGTCAACTGTAAAGATGGCAACAACAGTGAAAGTCAAGTTGATAATCCCGACGATAATGGTTTGAAGAAGAGAGGCATCGGTATTATTACCCAGGTTTTTGAAGATTTCCGGAGCATAATACAGCACAACATTAATTCCGACAAATTGCTGGAAAATTGAGAGTAAAATACCTATGATTACCACCAGGAATCCGTAGGAGAAAAGCTTTGAACTGCCAACAGCATTTACAGAAGTTCTGATTTCTTCCATAACCTCCCGCGCCAGTTTTTCGCCATTGATCTTCGACAGAATACGGTTTGCCTTTTCTTCCTTGTTCTGCATTACTAGCCATCTCGGACTTTCAGGAACAAAGAACAGAAGAATAAGAAAAATAACTCCCGGGATAGTCTCTGAGAAGAACATCCAGCGCCAGCCAAAGGAATGAAGCCATTCTTCACTTCCCTGGAGAGAGATGGCATAATTAACGAAATAAACTACCAACATTCCGAAAATGATGGCAAACTGATTCCATGAAACCAGGTTGCCTCTTTTAGAAGCCGGCGATATTTCAGCAATATACATAGGGGAAAGCATAGAGGCGAGTCCGACCCCTACCCCACCAATGATGCGATAAATGATGAATGCTGTGAGGAATCCGGAAACATCATTACCAACAGGAGCCAACAATAATTCGGGGAATCCTGAACCTATGGCAGAGATAATCAATAAGACTGCCGCTACAATCAGGCCGTTTCGTCTTCCCATCTTCAGAGCAATCCAACCACCTAAAAGTCCACCGATGATGCAACCTACCAACGCTGCTGAGACGGTAAATCCCAGCAGGGAGTTTGCCGCGGTTTCCTGCAGGCCACGGGGGTCGATGAAATTGATTTTCAATGAACTTACTGTCCCGGAAATCACGGCTGTGTCATATCCAAACAGGAGTCCGCCAAGGGTTGCCACCAGGGTAAGGCTCCAGAGGTAAGTGGTGTTGATGGATGTTTTATTCATGATGTTTCTTATTAAATTCGGTATATATTTTTCTGGGATATTGCCATTGAGTTTAAAAATGCGACTGAGTAATTAAAACCACCACAAATTACACAAATGAACCACAAATGAGCTCAAATGCACCCATTATCCCGACATCACTCAGAGCCAAAGGCTCCCCATCGGACACTCAGCACTCAGCACCCGGCACCCGGCACTCAGAGCCAAAGGCTCCCCTTCGGGGCACCCGGCACTAAATAAAGGAATTGAGCAATTGTTCGTACAACTCCTGTTTCCCGCTGATCATCGAAGGTTCCCCGGTAGCTTTGGCAATATTCCTTAGGTCCTCAAGGTTCAACAATCCGTTTTCAAAGGATTTTCCTATACCTGAGTCAAAAGATGCATAACGCTGGCGACGAAGTTCAAGGTAATTCGATTCTCTGAGAATGGCATCAGCAATGATAAGGCTGCGTGCGAAAGTATCCATTGCAGCTACATGGGCAATAAAGATATCCTCAAGATCGGTTGAATTCCTGCGGGTTTTGGCATCGAAATTTATTCCTCCTGTTGTGAAACCTCCTGCTTGCAGAATCACTAGCAGAGACTCCACTGTTTCATAAAGATTGATCGGGAACTGATCGGTATCCCATCCATTCTGATAATCACCCCGGTTCGCATCTATGCTTCCCAGCAATCCGGCATCTGCAGCCATTTGCAGTTCATGCTGGAATGTGTGGCCGGCAAGGGTAGCATGATTTACCTCAATGTTCAGTTTGAAATCCTTATCCAATCCGAAATGCCTGAGGAAGCCAATTACAGTTTCAGTATCAAAATCATATTGGTGTTTTGTAGGCTCCATGGGTTTTGGTTCAATAAGGAAAGTCCCTTTGAACCCTTTACTCCTGGCATAATCGCGTGCCATGGTGAGGAAAGTGGCCAGGTGCTCTTTCTCTCTCTTTGTATCTGTGTTCAGCAGACTCATATAACCTTCCCGTCCACCCCAGAACACATAATTTTCACCCCCTAATGCAATAGTTGCATCCAGGGCATTTTTCACCTGGGTACCGGCATGGGCTATTACCTGGAAATCAGGATTGGTTGAGGCTCCATTCATGTACCGAGGATTAGAGAACACATTGGCTGTTCCCCATAATAGTCGGATTCCTGATTGTGTTTGCTTTGTTTTGGCATATTGCACCATTTCACCCAGGCGCTCTTCTATTTCAAAAACACTGCCATCACCGGCAACATCAGTATCATGAAAACACCAGAATGGAATTCCTATTTTGCTCATGAATTCGAAAGCGGCATCCATTCGGTCATAGTTGCGCTGCATAATGTTCTCCGATTGTTCCCATGGAAATTCTTTGGTGCCCGGACCAAACGGATCGCCACCACTTCCAAGCAGGGTATGCCAATAAGCCATTGAAAAACGGAAATGTTCTTTCATCGTTTTTCCTGCTATAACCCGGTTTTCATCATACCATTTGAATGCCAGGGGCGTCCTGGATTCCTTACCTTCGAAAATGATTTTCCCTATTCCAGGGAAAAATTCTTTATTGGAACTAGAATGATTCATGAATCAGATGTTGTTTTATATTGTTAAGATTGTTCAAGTTGTTTATTTAATAAGCCTGACCAATGGCTGTAAACTTCTTTAATTCTTTCAGCATTTTGGGTGCAGGGTTCAATAGTTTCCAGTTTTTCCAGTTTTTTAAAAGCCTCGCTGAATGAGCTGTAGAATCCGGCCCCGATCGCAGCACCCCTGGCTGCACCTAAAGCGCCATCGGTATCATACAATTCAATGACAACCCCGGAAAGATCAGCCAGGGTTTGACGAAAGACCGGGCTCAGGAACATATTGGCTTTCCCCGCACGTATCACCTTTGAATGAATCCCGACTTCTTCCATAATATTCATCCCGTAATAAAAGGAAAAAGCGACACCTTCCTGGGCAGCCCGCAACAGGTGATTCGTGGAATGGATGTTGAAATTAAGTCCGGTAACAGAGCATCCTTGTTCTTTATTCTGAAGCATCCTCTCTGCACCATTTCCAAAAGGAAGAATTAAAATTCCATCAGATCCGGGGGGAATAGAATCAGCCAGGCTATTTATCTCATGGTAGCTCATTCCCGGGGCAGCAATTTTCTTCATCCAGGAATTCATGATCCCGGTTCCATTTATGCAGAGCAACACTCCCAGTCGCGGAGCTTCAGCAGTATGATTCACATGAGCAAACGTATTTACCCTGGACAAAGGATCATACCTTACCACATCGGTTACACCATAAACCACCCCGGAAGTACCCGCTGTTGCTGCAATTTCTCCGGGTTCCAGCACATTGAGGGAGAAAGCATTATTGGGTTGGTCACCGGCACGATAGGTAACAGGAGTCCCCATAATAAGCCCGGTAGATTTTGCAGCCTCTGCACTCAGATTCCCCTGAAATCCAAAAACGGGTACCTGTTCAGACAGAATCTGCCGGTCGAAACCAAAAGTATCCAGCATGAATTGTGCCGGGCGGTTTTCGATGAAATCCCAAAGCATTCCTTCTGATAATCCCGTGAGGGTAGTAGTAGCTTCACCGGTAAGTTTTAAAGCAATGAAGTCGCCGGGAAGCATTATTTTAAAGGTTTTTTGATAGAGTGCTTCCTCATTGGCCTTGATCCATGCCAGTTTGGATGCTGTAAAGTTCCCGGGGGAATTTAACAGGTGTGAAAGGCACGCCTCATGTCCGGCTTCTTGAAAAGCCCGGTCTCCATATGGAACAGCCCGGCTATCGCACCAGATGATTGAGTTCCTGACAGGTTTCATATTGCTGTCAACACAGACCAGCCCATGCATCTGGTAAGAGATTCCAATGGCTTTGATCTCATCTGCAGCAGTTTGGGACTTCTCCATAACCAGAGGTATTGCCTTCAGCACATAATCCCACCACATCAGGGGATCCTGTTCTGCCCATCCGGACCTGATTGCGAGAATCGGCATCTCGATGGAAGGCAACTGAATACTGGACGAGCAGCTTCCTGATTCTACATCTAAAATTGATACTTTGATGGATGAACTGCCGATGTCTATTCCAAGAGTTTTCATTATGATGAGCTTTTTCTTTTATAAATACTCAGAAGAACCGGATGAAATTCATGGGCAGCTTACTTTTTTTGATCTCACGTTCATAGGCTGTATGGTCAAATTTATAGAGGCGGGCAGGCTTATGGGCAACATTTTTCTCTTTCTCCTCAAGGAGCTTCAGGAATGGAAATTTCAATACTTTCTTCCTGAAATTCCTGTTATCGATTTCAAACCCAAGTATCGCCTCATAAAGATTCTGGAGTTGCCTGATAGAAAATCTCTTTTGAAGTAACTCAAAAGCAATCGGCTCATTCAGCAATTGACGGGTAAGAACTTCCATGGCTTTCAGGAGTATGTATTTATGGTCGAAAGCCAGGCTGCGGATATCCTGAACCCTGTGCCATCCCACTTCACCTTCGGCCGTTGGCTGCAAGATACTTTTACCAATCTTCACCAGGGCATAATAAGTAATGGTAACAATCCTTGATACTTTGACATTATAAGTGGATTCGATCCATTTGAGGTCTTCATCCTTCCGAATACGGCCCGGATCGGAAAAAACACCAAATTGTCTCAAATATACATCTGATAAACCTGTCAATTCATAGAGTGTTCGGTTAGCAGCTGCATCAAGTTCTTCATTATCAAGGATAAGACTACCCGGTAGTTTTCTATCGGTCACCGGAGTCACTCCATCTGGCTGTTTTCGTTTGAAATCGATCAGCAATACCATAAGGTCGTTACCATCAAAACCGAAAACCACACAATCAACTGAAATGGAAGGATTAATCGGTGCAGGCATAAAGGAAGGATTAAAGAGTGAAATTACTGCATTAGAAAAGAGAATGCAAACATAACGTATAAATTACGCTAAGATATGTTTCAAAGAATAAAATTCACCGGATAAATACGTATATCCCATTGTTTTATAGCTGTTTAAATATAATAATCTCAATAATAGGCATCTTTACTACAGGCAGGCTTAGTGCCATTAGTACGCTATCAATATACAGAATGATATGGATAAAAAAAGAAAGTGGCAGCCTTCCTACTGCCACTCTTGTCCACCTATTATCTCTCTTATAAAGTTGCCGGCTAGAACAATCAAAAGTGCCGGGACTCTCCAAACCAAATCGTATCCAAGACTATAGAGAGAAAATCACTTCGGATGAATACCGGGCAAAGATAAAACAATGAATTCAGGGAGTTCAGGATTCGGTTTTACAGGCTACGTTCTGTCCATACGAATTCTGATAATTGAAGCTTTGTCATGGTAAATCTGTTCCCGCTAAATGAATATTATTGGGGTCCAGTTTGCAAGGATTACAATAATCAAAATGATTAGCAGAATAAGTAAGATAAGTTCGATAATCCCGATGATTAAACCAGCCATTGCCATTTTTCTTTTCGATGACCTGAGACCCAGTGCTCCAAATACAATAGCGGCAATCGGGAACAATATAATGCCGAATGTGACTCCCATTGCAGCAAAAATCAAACAAAGTAAAGCACTCACGAGTGATGCAATTGCCCAATACTCAGGATGTTTCTCGGGAGGGATCGTTTTTGCCTGCGTTTTTGCTTCATTATTGCCGATGTTAGAGGCTTTTGGTTCTTTAAGGCTATCGGGAACAGATACTGTAGTATCAGGAAGTGCACTATATGGAAACAGACAAGGCTGGTTATCAATGGATGCTGTAAGGGTGACCGGGGGATTTATGCCAGTTGTTCCTGCAGTAATTTCTTTGCTGGTGTTTACCTGTTCGCCATCCGGGAATACAATGTTACCGGCTTTCCCAGGCTCAAGCTTTCCTGCTTCCAAAAGGGAAGATTCCTGTTCAATTGAACCATGTGGCATGGAAATGTTGGTAACAGGATGATTGTTCTTCGAAACAGATGAGTTTTCCCAGGGGAGGGATAACTTATTCTTATGGAGATTGGTGATTCTGGGGTTCTCTGTGTAAGACCGCTCTGATACACAGGAAAGGAATACATTTGAAAGCAAGGATAACAAAGTAAAAACCAACAATAATAAACTTCTGGATGCTTTCATAGCTAACCATTTACAGTTGATCATATTTAACGGCGATACAATACAGAATAAAACCCCGGATAGTTGAACAATCCATTAAAAGATTGTTTCCCTTGAGATGTGCTTATTAAAGATACGAATATATTTCGATAAACCGAACGACTGATTAGTAAAAATGCACAGAAAAACTGAGACTTCAGGAACCCTCAACATGGCTAAATTTAAAGCCCAACATTGGAATCAATTCAAAGGATATTGTACGCTGAATTGGGATTTTAGGGGCAATTGCCGGAATCAGTGGACCTTCCCCGGGGATGATACTAAATCACAGCAGTAGGATTATTTTAAATCTACAGGGGTATATTCCCGTGTTTCTTCGGAGGATTGGTTTTCCTTTTATTCTGGGTCATTTCAAGTGCCTGTATGAGTTTGAAACGAGTTTGCTTTGGATAGATGATTTCATCAATATAGCCTTGTTCGGCTGCTTTATAAGGATTAGCGAATGTTTCGCGGTAATCATCTACAGTGTTTTTGCGCTCTTCTTCCGTCATTTTCTCACGGAAAATGATATTAACAGCCCCATCAGCTCCCATAACAGCGATCTCGGCAGATGGATAGGCAAAGTTTATATCGGCACCAATATGTTTGCTGCTCATCACATCATAAGCTCCACCATATGCTTTTCGGGTAATCAGTGTAATCTTGGGGACAGTAGCTTCGGCGAATGCGTACAATAGTTTTGCTCCGTGCTTGATAATACCGCCAAATTCCTGGGTTGTGCCCGGAAGGAATCCAGGGACATCCACAAAAGTGATGAGCGGAATATTGAATGCATCGCAAAAACGAACAAATCGTGCAGCTTTGATAGAAGAATTAATATCCAGAACTCCCGCAAGCATTGCCGGCTGATTGGCAACAATTCCCACACTGCGTCCGGCTAGCCTGGCAAACCCGACGATAATATTCTGGGCATAATAAGGCTGTATCTCAAAGAAATTATGGTTATCGACCACAATTTTGATGAGTTCCTTCATATCATAGGGTTTATTAGGATCATCAGGTACAATGGTTTGTAGCTTCTCATCTTCCCTGTTCAGATCATCCGTGCATGGCACTACCGGTGCATCTTCCATATTATTGGAAGGAAGGTAGCCAATGAGCTCCCTCATCATCATCATTGCATGCTCATCGTTATCGGCAGTAAGGTGGGCGACCCCGCTCTTACTGTTATGGGTCATTGCACCACCAAGCTCTTCTTTTGTAACCTCTTCATGGGTAACCGTTTTGATTACTTCAGGGCCTGTTACGAACATGTAACTGGAATCCTTTACCATGATGATGAAATCAGTGATAGCTGGTGAATATACTGCTCCACCGGCACAAGGGCCAAGGATAGCTGAAATCTGAGGAACCACTCCGGAACTCATTACATTCCGGTAAAAAATATCAGCATAACCAGCCAGGCTTTCCACACCTTCCTGTATACGAGCTCCACCGGAATCATTCAGTCCGATTACCGGGGCACCCATTTTAACGGCCATATCCATGATCTTAACGATCTTGTCGGCATTGGCCCGGCTCATCGTACCGCCAAATACTGTAAAATCCTGGGCAAACACATAAATCAGACGGCCATCTATCTTTCCATAACCTGTAACAACCCCATCTCCCGGGATCAGGTTTTTCTCCATTCCGAAATCACGGGAACGATGAACTACGAATTTGTCTAATTCAACAAAAGTTCCGGGATCTAACAGGTCATTCAACCTCTCACGGGCGGTTTTTCGTCCGGCTGCATGCTGACGGTCAATACGATCTTGTCCGCCACCTAGTTCAGCCTGGCGACTTTTTTCTTCAAGTTTTTGAAATTTGTCCTTCAATGTTGACATGAGGTATCTTGTGTATTTATTAATCGAGGTTATAGTTTCAGGAGAATATTAAATGATGAGTTATTGCTGAAGTCATTAGAGGAGAGAGAATTTAAAAGCCAAAAAAGCATCCACAAATTACACAAATCCGTCAGCTGACGGACAAATAATCACAAATATGATTGAGGTGTTGGGGTCACATTCATAATTTCCGGATTGCTTACCATACGTTTCCAATCTCTGTTAGCTGACATGCGATTCATTATTCAATCACTACCATCACCTGGTTACCATCAATGGTATCGCCTTCCTTTACAGGAATTTCAACAACGGTTCCATCTTTCCCTGCTTTGAATTCACTTTCCATTTTCATGGCTGAAACAACGATCACGGTTTGGCCTTTTTCAACTGAATCCCCAATATTAACAGGTATCCTGACCACCTTTCCAGGCATTGGGGAACGTATAATATTCCCGCCATGATGATCACCGGCATCTTCCCGGCTTCTCATGTAGCGTGTTTCTGCATCAATCACTTCTATATCATAGGAAAAGTAGAAAGTGTTGACAGCATAATGCTTGGGTTCTGCTGATTCTATCACTTCTATATTGTAGGATTTCCCTTTATAAAGTGCAGAATATTCCCCTTTGCCCAATTTCACCAGGTCAACTTCGTAAATCTTATCATCTACGGAAATTGTCAAAATGTTACCCTCTCGTTTGAGTTCTTTGACAATCGCATTCCTGTCGTTTACTGTTAATTCTAATTCCATGGGTACTTTGATGATGTTTCTTGAATGAATATCAGGTTCTTAGAGGCGATAGGCTGATTGACGGCGGCCGAATTGTTTCCAATCGGATCCATGACGGGCAGTAGCATTGTCGATAGTTATTCTAACTTTCTCCAATTTATCAGTATAATCAACAAACGTAGCGATTAATGCCAGGTCTTCGCAGTACATATCACATTCAGTCTGGGCCATCAGGAACTTCTGGTTCTTTTCGATGAAATGAGTGTTGTATTTCCCCTTTCTGAAATCATCAGCTTCCATAATCCGCTCCAGGAACCGAATGGAGGTTTTTACACCTGTGATCTTATATTCATATAGTGCCCGACGCATTCGCTGTATAGCTTCTTCTCTTGTTTGTGCCCATACAATCAGCTTACTGATCATCGGATCATAATAGATGGGGATTGTATATCCGGTATAAACATATCCATCACACCTGACACCCAGTCCGAGAGGCTCTGTAATATGCGTAATGGTACCAGGGTTCGGCATGAAGTTATTATCTGTATCTTCTGCATAAATCCTGCATTCGATAGCATGTCCTGATTGTTTCAGGTCTTCCTGCCTGAATGGCAGCGGATGACCTTCAGCAACCCTGATTTGTTCCTTAACCAGGTCGACACCAACAACGCGCTCAGTAATGGGGTGTTCTACCTGTAGGCGGGTATTCATTTCAAGGAAATAGAAATTCAGGTTATCATCCATGATAAACTCAATGGTTCCCGCACCTTCATAATTCACTGCTTTGGCAGCTGCAACAGCGTATTCCCCCATCCTGGAACGAACCTCAGGGTTCATGATTGGGGAAGGCGTTTCTTCTACCACTTTTTGATGGCGGCGCTGAACCGAGCATTCCCTTTCAAAAAGATGGACAGTGTTCCCCTGTTGATCAGCAAGAACCTGGAATTCAATATGATGAGGTGATTCAATATATTTTTCAATGTAAACAGAATCATCCCCGAAGGCTGTTTTGGCTTCAGACCGGGCAGAACGTAAAGAACTGATGATCTGTGATTCTTCCTTAACCAGGCGCATCCCTTTTCCTCCTCCACCTGCTGAAGCTTTGATCATTACAGGAAGGCCTATTTGCTGAATGATGGTCATGGCCTCATTTTCATCGGTTACCTTATCGGTAGTACCAGGAACAACCGGAACCCCTGCCGCAATCATTGATCTGCGGGCAGTAATTTTGTCACCCATCCCTTCAATAGCTTCAGGGGACGGTCCTATAAATTTGATTCCTTCCTGCTGGCACCTTCTTGAAAAAGAGGCATTTTCTGATAAAAATCCGTAACCGGGATGAATGGCATCAGCCTTGCACATCTTCGCAACTTCAATTATCTTATCCATGTTCAGATAACTCTCTGAAGAGGGTGAAGGACCTATATGATAAGCCTCCCCGGCATAACGAACATGCATGGCTGAACGGTCAGCATCTGAAAAGACTGCCACGGTATGAATTCCCATTTCACGGCATGAACGGATGATCCTGACAGCTATTTCACCACGATTAGCAATAAGAACTTTCTTGATTTTCCTTTGATCCATAGAATAATTATCTCAAATATTGCTTGTTGAATGAGCTTGTTAAAGGAAAGCTATTTTTTTTGCGGCTGCGAATATACATATTTTTCAGATATACATTCATAGATATGTAGATGAACATACTATGTTAAGGAGTGTAAAACGCAGGGAAATCTTATGAAGGTTTAGGTAATTCTGTATTTCGAATAATGCCTGATGGTAAAACCAATGAACAATGCCAGCGCCAGGATATTGAGCCCGGAACAAATGAGGAAGGCAATTCCAAGGCCTGTTTTGCCGGCAAGGTATCCTGTGATCATCATCCCTGCACCAATGCCAAGGTCAAGGACTGTAAAAAGGGTAGAATTAGCAGCGCCTCTCCTATTTGGGGTAACCATGTTATTGATCATAGCCTGGAAGGTCGGGAATAAGACTCCACCTCCAATACCCATGGCAAAAGCAGCTCCATAAAATCCGGGAGTATGATGATTGAGGGCTAATATTATGAACCCTGCAATGATCAGAATAAAAGCAATAATGGTAATCTGCACAGGCCCTTTCCGGTCAAAAATTTTGCCTGATGTTAATCGTGTAACTGCAATTCCTACAGCATATACCAGGAAAAAATAACCTGCATCACCCACTCCTGTCTCCTTCACATATATTGAAATGAAGGTTACTACCCCACCATAGGTGATCATATTGATGAATAAAATGATGGCCACTGGCAACGCAGATTTTTCCATGAGGTTCTTCAGTGCAAAACCTGATGTATGCTTGGGTATTTCCGGGTGCCTGATGCTTAAAGCAAACAGAAATCCGACGAGGCCCAGAATGACCGAAGCGAGAAACATCCGGTCGTAATTTCCATCCGACATAAGCTGCAATCCAAGAAATGGCCCGATAGCCATAGGAATAGTGCTTGCCAGTCCGAAATAGCCTAATCCTTCACCCCTTCTGTTAGCCGGGACAAGATCAACAGCAATGGTACTTCCTGTTGTGGTAGTAATTCCCCATAACAATCCGTGAAGAAACCTCAGCATTAATAAGCCTGCCAGTGTTATGGCCACCATGTATCCGGCAAATACCAAAGCAAAGAAGAATAAACCGGCAAGGTAAATCCATTTCCGGCCATGAATGTCAATGAGGTAGCCTGTTGCAGGGCGGATAATGAGGGCAGCGAACGTATAAATAGCCAGGATGATCCCAATTTGTCCGGGACCGGCTTTAAGCATTTTGGCCAGGTATAGCGGAAGAGTAGGTAGAAGGAGATAAAAAGCAGTAAAAACCAGGAGGCTTGCCATAAATATAGAAATGAAACTTCTGGTCCAGATAGGTTGTTGCGGATGGTTCATTTCTATGTTTGGGTTCACAAGGGCAAAATTAGTGTTATTCGGGAATTTTTGTATTTTCGTAATAGCTGAAATTCATAACAATCATTCTGTTTAACTGTTTTTCTGAAGATACAAACCTTAAAAACTTAGCAAATCACAGGAATCGCAAGGAAACTTTGAGATGCATCTGTCATCAGCTTAACCCGGCAAACAGACAATAGTATGCAATGTAAGGAAATTTCCAATTTATCTACCCAAACTTATGACTAAACCAAAGCATAGTAGTCTTTTTCCTATGAGCAAGCATTCCTTCCTGTTTATTATTGCCCTGAGTATATCATTGGCAGCTATGTCGCAGAAAGGACTTTTTGAAGCACGGAAAAGCCTTGTCAACTTTGTTTCAGATGCGCCTTTAGAATTGATAAAAGCATCTTCAAAGGAACTCAAAGGATTCCTGGATCCGGAGAAAAGAACATTTGCTTTTATTATTCCCAGTAAATCATTCGAAGGATTCAACAGTCCATTACAACAGGTTCATTTTTCAGAAAACTATATTGAAGCATCCAAATACCCTGATGCATCCTTTAAAGGGAAAATCATTGAACAGGTAGATCTTAATAATGATGGGGAATACCAGGTACGTGCCAAAGGAGCATTAAAAATTCATGGTGTTGAACAGGAGAGAATCATTCGTGTTAAAATAAAGATCGTAAAAGGGATTATGGTAGTAAGTTCTGAGTTTTCCATTTTACTTCAGGAACACAATATTACCATACCAAAAGTTGTCTATCAGAAAATTGCCGAGGAAATATTCATCAAGGTCAGTATGGAGATGGTGAGAAAATGAATTTAGCTATTAAAAATGATAAAATTTACCGGATTGCCATTCTAACCGGTATTCTTTTGTTCCAGGCATTTCAAGGGCTTTTTGCCCAATCCCCCTATTTCCGTAATGTCAGAATGCCTGAATCGTTAAAGGAAACTATTATCAATTGCTTGTACCAGGATCCTGAGGGCCCGCTTCTTATAGGCACCAACCATGGATTATACCGTTATGATGGCCGCAATTTCACCCTGGCCGCAAATGCTGCTGAAGGCCTCAAACTCCAGGTGAGTGCCATCTATCGTGACCCCAGTCAGACATTATGGGTAGGAACCAGGAGCGGGAATATTTATAGAGCCATGGGTGATAGCCTGGTTAAGTTCGATCCCCAGGAGGGTTTACCCCAAAAAGCGATTACCGGATTTGTAACAGATAAAGGGGGCAACCTCTGGTTCTCAACATACGGGGAAGGCCTTTATTACTATAATGGCCGATATCTTTATAACCTGAATGCTGAGGACGGACTTACAGATGACTACTGTTATGGACTTATTGCCGATGATTATGGCCGCATCTGGTCAGGGACCGACAATGGAATCTCTGTTTGTTTTGTGAAAGAAAAATTGAAAAAAATTGAAAAAATAACTACAGATCAAGGTTTGCCGGATAATATTGCATTGAAACTGGCATTGGGGAAGAATGGTTTGGTATGGGTAGGCATGCAGGATGGTGGGATTTGTTCCGTCAATAGCAATTCCATGAAGGTTTATTACCCTGATATTGCTAAAAACTGGAAATATGGTCCGGTGGAAGATATCCTTATCTTTAATCAGACCTTATGGTTAAGCAGTAATAATCATGGGATACTGGAGATTGACCTGGCAATCAATGGAGCCCCCGTTTCTTTTACGCGGGGTGAGAAATTCAGTTTTAATAAAGTTAACCATCTATTGGCTGATAACCAAGGGAATAGCTGGATCACCACCAATAGTGAGCTGATATTCTCAGCAGGGCCGGGATTTAAAAGAATCAGCAATCCTGATATTCCAGCCCATTCAAATGTACAATCCATCCTTGCTGATCGAACGGGTAATGTATGGTTTAGTTGCGAAAACAGGCTTTGCAGGTTTTCACCCGGGGAAACTGGCAGTAATCGCCTCAAAGATTATCATGTACCGGTAAATCGTAAAATACATATTATCAGTCTCTATGAGGATTCGGCAGGATTCATCTGGGCCGGCACTTTTGGAGGGGGGCTCTTCAGAATTAATCCTTCTTCTGGCCGGGTGAGAATGATCAATGAAAAAGATGGCCTCACCAATGGTAATATCCTTTCCATCGCCGGGAAAGGAAATGAGATATGGCTGGCAACACTTGGTGGAGCATATCGATGCAGTATCCTTGGCCATCCGGATGTCGAAGATGTCAAACTCAAATTCGAAAATTTCGATCAAAAGTATGGCCCGGGAAACAATTATATATACAAGGTTTTTATCGATTCGAAAGGGAGAGTTTGGTTTGGAACTGATGGGAAAGGAATCGCTGTTTATGAAAAGGGTGTTTTTAAAGGCTTTGATGAAAAGGATGGGATACGAAGCAAAGTAGTTTATTCTATTTCGGAAGATGCTTCAGGGAACATTTGGTTTACTACTTCAAATGCGGGTGTTTACCGCTTCGATGGGAAAAAATTCAAGAACTATACAACTGCAGAGGGCCTAAGTGATATGCAAATCAGCTGCCTTCTTGCCGATCGGGAACATCATGTTTTCTTTGCCCATGATCGCGGAGTGGATATACTGGATATCAGGAATGGCTCTTTTATTTATTATGGAGAAGAACTGGGACTGGAAGCTATCAATCCAAACCTGAATGTTGTTACAATTTCCAGTTCAAAACTGGTATGGCTGGGAACTCAGGAAGGAATTTTGCGGATTGAAATGCCGGATGATAAAAGGCCTCAACGGCCGGAGGTTGTTCTTAACAAAGTTTCTGTTTTCCTTGGCGCGGAAAATTTCATGGGTATCCACAAATTCACAGCAACACAGAATCACCTCTCTTTCTTCTTTAATGCCATCTGGTTTAGTTCACCGGAGCTGGTTACTTACCAGGTGAAACTTGAGGGCTATGACCTTGATTGGATCAATACAAGAGAGAACCTGGTTACTTACTCCAGTCTGCAACCCGGGACATACGTATTCAAGGTTCGTGCTTCCTTAAAAGGAAATTATGCAAATTCAGAAATCCTGAGTTATAAGTTCACCATTGAGAAACCACTCTGGCGAAAAACATGGTTTATATTGCTGGTAATATTGGTTGGGACAGCCCTGGCTATTGCAATGGTCCGCATCCGGGAACTTAGGTTCAAACAAAAAGAAGCTTCAGAGCGGGAAAAATTACTTTTTCAATTGCAGACACTCCGAAGCCAGGTAAACCCGCATTTTCTTTTTAACAGTTTTAGCACACTTATTTCTGTAATCGATGAGAACAAAGACCTGGCCATTGATTATGTGCAGAAACTTTCCCAGTTTTTCAGGAATATCCTGGAGTACCGCGACCGCGACCTCATCACACTCAGAGAAGAGCTCAAACTCATCGAAACATACATATACCTGCAAAGGCAACGTTATGGGGATCATTTCAGGATTGAGCTGCAAATCGACACTGAATATCAGTCTACATTAATACCCCCAATGACGCTGCAGATGTTGGTTGAAAATGCCATTAAACATAATGTGGTTTCACCCGAGAAACCGCTAACAGTAAGGATTTATGCTGATCAAAATTCCCTGTTTATCAGGAATAACCTTCAACGTAAAAAGATTGTTGAATCCTCTACCGGTGTTGGACTGATGATCATCAAAAACCGTTATAACCTGTTGGGTTTAGATGAAATTAATATTTCGGAAACCAAGGATGAGTATATACTTCAACTTCCTCTAATAAAACCATGATGTCATGAATGTATTGATCATTGAAGATGAAGCCGCAATTGCCCGTCGTATGCAGAAACTACTGCTCGAAATTGATCCTGCGATTACTGTAATTGAAACACTGGGTAGTGTTGAGACTTCAGTTGCATGGTTTAAATCACATACGGAACCGGACCTGGCTATTATGGATATTCAATTAGCTGACGGTTCCAGTTTTGAAATATTCGGGGAGGTACAAATCAATTGCCCTGTAATTTTCGCCACGGCATATGATCAATATGCTATACAGGCTTTCAAAGTCAACAGCATCGACTACCTGTTAAAGCCTGTTCAAAAAGAAGAACTGGCCGAAAGTCTTAAAAAATTTAAACGTTTACAGACACCATCCGGGCCCCAAGGTCTCGATTATTCAGTTATTGCCCAGATCCTGGGAGCGAAAAAGGCGGATTATCTGAAACGCCTGGTAATACGGTTCGGCGATGTTATCAAAGCGGTAGAAGTAAAGGATGTAGCCTACTTTTATACGGATGAAAAGATCGTTTATGCAACCCTGACAGAAGGAAAAACTTATCCTATCGATTTTACCCTTGACCAATTAGAGAAAAAACTTGACCCTGAACGTTTTTTCAGGATTAACAGGAAGTTTCTGATCAGCTACGAATCGATCACTAAGATGATTTCCTACAGTAAGTCACGGGTAAAGATTACTCTTGCCCCGGTAACAGAGTTGGAGGTAATCTCCAGTACTGAAAGATCAGGTGATTTCAAAGAGTGGCTGGCCGGAAAATAACTACAGATTACTTGTTTGCGGCAACTTTCGACATCACACTCTCAACTCCGGTTGCGTTACATGAGGAAATATAGTATTGAGCCCCTGTTGATGACGGGTCAAAAAATTCTGTTGCCGTAGCCGGAAGAGTAATTACGAGTATTGGTGACAACCCTTCTTGTGCCTTATAGATTTTATAGGTCTGAATTCCTTTATAAACAATGGGTATCCAGGTTAGCAGATTCCCACCCTTTTGAACCTCGCATTCCAGGCCAAAAGGAGGCAATGGCGTGTTACCCTGAAGCGAGACCGTAATCTGCTTTCCGTCTGAAACCATTAAACTGTCGGTTCCCCTTGACTGAAGACGATAGGTATAGATCTTACCATACATGGATGTCTGATCCAGGAAGTAATTGGAAACATATAACTCATTGTTTCCAGCCAGTGTAAAGAAGGGTGAGAGATCCGTTCCTGCACCGGCTTCCGTTCTGCGTGAAACAAGATATCCTTTAACCAGTGAATCCGACTTTTTTGTATCCTCCCAGAAGATATTGATTTCAATACTGTCGATAGCCGCTCTAAGAGCCCCCGGGGCTGAGATTTTAGAGCCTTTTATTGTGCCGGTGGCTACCTGGTTAGAGAGGTCACTGATTCCGTAGCCAGGTTTCTCTGTTCGAACAGCATAAACATATTGAGTGCCCCCCGATAAATCAGTCCCTGCATCAATAAAAGATGCCTTAGTGCCTGAAGTGGGAATAAAATCAGAGATGGCTTGAAAGCCTTCCTGAGCCTTTTTCCTGAAAACCCTGATTCCGGTTCCCTGTAGATCGATTGAATCAATATCGAGTTGTATTCCGCGGGCTGAACCAAATACTCCGGTAATATAAGGAGCTTGCAGCCTGCGGATATTAAAGGAACTTGCCATAACCTTGTTACTTTGTTTATAACGCGATCCGTTTGATGCGTTTGCCTGGATAAAATAATAGTAGTCTTTATCAGGTTTGATGCGGTCGTCGATAAAAGTGGTATCATTATTCCCAAGGGTTACCAGTTGAACAAAGCCTTTATCGGGCCATTCGCTGCGAAATACTGCCATTGACCTGGTGCCCTTTGGATCACTGAACTGCCAGTTCAGGGTATTCCCAAAGCGTTCAGTTAGTTTATTGACTTTCACTGAGTGAAAAACAGCCTTATTAAAGTGATCATATGTAATGGCTGATACCTGGGAGTGATTCCCGGCATTCCCCAGAAGATCAAATGGAACATAATAGTACTGGAGTTCCTTCTCCGACTGTGATGGTTTGATTGAATCGGTAAAAGTAAAATAAGTAGTATCATTGATCGTATATCGGCCAGTGGTTCCTCCGGCATTGAATGCTTTCCCGTTATCGATCCCGTGCACCATGAAAAGTGGGGAGGGATTCTTACCTGCAGTCATCCATTTGATAAAGACAGATTTTTCTGACCTGGAACTTTCAGATAACCTGACTTCATCAAACACAGCCTTAAAAGGCATGCTAATCCGCTCTGAAACCCCGGTAGACAGAGCCTTCCCATTTATATCCAATGCCTGGATCCTGTATTGAAAGGAACCTGTTCGTGCAGTTGAGTCGTGATACATTAACCCTAATGCCATTCGCACCGGGTAATGCAATATCATCCCTTTAAGAGAATCGACAGTGCCGGCCTGGCGGGCTTTATCGAACAACTGCTGCAATTTTTGCTGAGAAGGCAGCGGTTGTGATGGTAATAATTTCTTTGCCTTATCAATTGAGTTGAGAAAGTTTTTAAAGGTAACCGGGCAAGTGATTTCAGCCAGACTTTTCCAACTACTGTCAGTTTCCCTTCGTTCAATTTTGTAAATACTTACCATTTTCCCGGAAGGAATGAACTTCCCCGGGAAAAGAAAAATGCCTTCAGGGCCCGGTTTTGCAAGCTCTTCGGTTTGTGCATGAAGAGTGGCATTGCCAATGGCAAAAAAGAAGAATATAGTGAATGGCAAAAAAGTTCGAAGGTTCATAATGGTAGAATTTCGGCTCAAAATTACGTTTTTCAGCTTTCAGAATGTGAATTTCTATTTCCAGAGCTGCTGATAAGTGAATATGAAACCATAATCAGGTAATAATTCCAGTTCATCCCTTCCAAATGCCTGTTCATCAAACATTGTTTTATTGAGTTAACCGATTGAATTTACTTTGCTTCATCAAACGAAATATATCGAATCAGCGAAACCTGCCAAGATCATTTAATAACCCACTAAAAACTCAAGTACTATGAAAACACTAGTTTTATTGCCCTTACTCCTGGCCACACTTTTCATTATTTCATGCTCCAAAAGTGAAACTTCAGACCCGGCTGCTGATTTAACCGCTAACAATAACATGGTATCATCCGGCGAATGGAAAGTAACTCAATATCTTGATAGCGGCAAAGATGAAACATCGGATTTTTCGCAACTCAATGTGGTTTTTAACACTGATGGCTCAATTATTGCTACTAATGGCTCTAATACCTATACCGGAACCTGGCTTTTATCAAGCAGCAATAGTTCTTCCGACGACACACTTTATGATGACAAATCACATCGTTTCACAATAACAATTGCCGGCGACAAATTGATGCAAAAACTCAGCAAGAAATGGTTGTCGGTGAAAGTTACAGAAAATGAGATCTGGCTTAGCGATGACAATCCGTCTTCCAATGAACACCTTCATTTTGGAAGATAAGTTGAAAAGTTGTTAATAAAAACTTGTATGACAAAATGACCCAAGTTTCATTAACTAATACTGTTCCGAATCAGTTCATCCTAAAGGTATAACTCATTCAAAGCAGCTTAGCTTTCACAACCTTACTATGAGTGCTTCTCTAATGATTAATAATCAAGCCTCCTGATGCTCAGACTACAGAATAACTAAATCTTTACTACAATAGCTTCGTTTACAGGTTTTTATTGAATAAAACAGAGAGATTTTAAAAGTTAACGAACTAATTTAAAATAAAAGAGAAAAATGAAAAGAATAATTATCATCCTGTCTATTATAATTGCATCAGGAACTATTGCTGCAGCACAAAAATATATGACAAAAAATGGTACCATCAGGTTTTTTTCTGATGGACAAATGGAAAAGATTGAAGCTTTTAATCATCAGGTTAACAGTGCTTTGGATATCTCTACAGGTAGCTTTGTATTTAAGGTTTTGATTAAATCTTTTGAATTTGAAAAAGCGTTGATGCAGGAACATTTTAATGAAAACTATATGCAATCGGATCAATTTCCAACCTCTACTTTCAATGGAAAGGTTACCAATCTGAAGGACATCAATTTCGCTAAAGACGGGACCTATAAAGCAGTTGTAGAAGGAGACCTTACAATGCATGGAATCACCAATAAAATCAAGACGAATGGCACCTTTGAAATCAAGGGAGGAAAAGTGACCGGTAAATCAACATTAAAGGTGTTACTTAAGGATTACAACATCTCCATACCAAAAGCTGTGATGAATAATATTGCCGAATCCATCCAGATTGATGTAACAGTGGCAATGGATAAACTAAGTAAATAACCGTCTTTTTAAAAAAGCTTGAGTTCAATACTATCGGTGAACAGTTGCCGGGCCTCCAGTACTACAGAACTCCTTCTTAACCACTAAACCTCAAGCTTTTCAATACTCGTTTACTCCTCTGCTTGTAATCTCAACGGTGAAAACCGAATCTCCTCCCCGCTTCTAAAAAAGAAGCGGGGAGTTTTTGTATATCCAGTTATCAAATTTAACTTCCACTTTTGAACATTCTCATAATGAATGTTTTTATCTTCAAATTACCACTCATTCTCGTTTGTTTTATTACATTTGATTCATATTTAAACATACCACAAACAACACTTGTAAGCTATTGATATTTAATTGATTGCACTTGTATACAAAATTTTTTTCATTGGGAATTTAAAACCACATTATAGATAAAACCCAAACGTTCATCAGAAAATCAGAATTTAATCGCAATAATTTGAGAGATTTCTACAATTAATATTCCCTTTTTGCTTTCAAAGTGTGTTATTCCGGGCAATTCCCAGGAATAACATTCTGAATTTCTAAGTTCCGGTGTTTTTTCTATAGTACAGTGTAAACTTACATTGATGTAATTTTTCATTTGCTATGAAAAGAATCCTCTACCTCCTGCTGCTGACCTCATTTTCTCTTTCCGGTAAAGTTCTGATGGCTCAGCCTCCAACACTTTTTGCATCACCTTCAGCCTCTTATTGTGCAGGTACAAGTGGAGTTACATTGGGAATTACTAATACTATTGCCGGGAGTAACTATACATTACAAAAACAGTCTGGATCCTGGAATACTGTAGCAACAATTAATTCCGTATCAGGAGGTACCATATTTTTTCCTGGTAATTTTACATTGGGGAATTATAAGTTGACTAATCCACCTCAAACTGTGCTTACTGTTTCATTAACTCCTCTTCCAGAAACAGTATACAATATCACCCTAAGTATCGCATCTGGCGGCACATTAACCGCTAATGGTGCTGGATTCTGCAATGGATCAGCCAGTTTCCCAACGATCGGGTTAAGCGGAAGCCAGCTACCTTCCTCCGGGGTGATCTATAAACTCTATAAGGATGGTATTTGGTACAATTCGATGCAATTGGCGGGAACAGGTAGTGCCCTTTCCTTTGGTCCGATACCTGATCCTGGTGTTTATACTATCAGGGCTGAAAGAAATGGATGCGAACGTAATATGAATGGTAGCAAAACCATTTCTGTTTTCCCATTGCCAAATGTTTCATTCACACCGAATTATCTAAGTCCTCCAAATGGATGTGGCACTGTTGATTTTACCCCGGTAATCACCTATTCACCGCCAGGTTCAGGTTCACCGTATACTTATAGTTGGGATTTTGGAGCTGGAAGCAATCCCCCAACTTCTACATTATCGAATCCAACCTCTCAGTTTCCAGCATATGGTACAGGGACTCAAAACTTTCCTGTTTCCCTGCTGGTTACTGATAAAAATGGATGCCAGGGTACCTATTCAAACTCAGTATCAGTGACTCAAAGACCGGATGCACTGCTGGAGGCTTCCCCGTTTTGGAATAATTGCAGTAATAGCTCTACTTTTACGATAACCATCATCAATAAATCAACAACAGCAAGTACTAACACTGCCTACATTATTGATTGGGATGATCCCAATGATCCGGTTGATCTAAATCTGACACCCGTTCAATTTCCATTCGACGGAACAAGGATCCATACATATACGAGTACTGGTTCATTTCATCTCACTATAACAGCCGTAGGTCCTGCACCTAATAACTGTGTTGACACAAGGGTGTTTCCTGTTTTCAATGGATCTACTCCAACGGGTGGTATAACCTATAATGCCGGAATTCTGCAAGGATGTAAACCACATACAATTACATTCTATTTGAGTGGAGATGCTCAAAATAATGCACCAACCACCAATTATTTCTTTGATTTTGGCGATGGTACACCTCCATATACATTTACTCAGGAAACCATGCCAACCTTATTTCCTGATGGGAAATACCATATTAATCATACGTATCTAACGTCCTCTTGTTCCGCTCCGGGGAATTCTTTTACTCTCACGCATTATATTGAAAATCCCTGTTCTACCGTACCCAATAATGTTGGTGGAATTAAAATTTCAGAGAAATCCATTTCCGATTTTCTAAGGGACGAATTTCCGGATGATCCGATTTATGTTTGCGCCGGTGTTCCGAAGACTTACACAAATAATACTGTTGTAGGCTGTATTATTTATGCAGGAAACGTGTATAACAACACCAACTATTATTGGGATTTTTTCAACGATGGAACCATCGAGAGTACTGATTTAAATCCTGTTTTTACCTTCCCCACGCCTGGCACTTATGAAGTAAAACTTACTTCAATAACTGCTGAATCCATACCGAATAATTGTGGTGATAGCATTGTTATTCGTGAAGTATGTGTCCAGGGACAGCCAGTGGCTGATTTTGTTTTCACAGATCCCCTTCCTTATTGCATAAATACACCCTATACCCCTGTAAATAACAGCACATTCGAACCGGCTTGTTCACTACCCCAATATGTCTGGACTGTCACACCCAATTCAGGTTATACCTTCGAATCAGGGTCTAACGCTAATAGCTTTGAACCGACATTTAGTTTCTCGGTTCCTGGTGTTTATACCATTCAGTTGGCAGTCAATGTATTTTCGGGAAGTACAATTTGTAATACTTCAACCTATCAGCAGATTGTAACCATTTTGGGCCCTCCAACAGTCACAGTTAATCAGGCGAATATTGAATTATGCGGGCCTGGGGATGTTGACCTGAGCACAGCCATCAGTTATAATGCAAATGGTGGAATTATCAGCAATTACCAGTGGACTATCAATCCAACCGGGCCTACCATTACAATGCCATCTGATCCATTTCCAATTGTTACGATAACAAATGATGTAACTCAAGTCTACACCCTCACCATTGTTGCTGATAACGAATGTGGTTCTTCAACGCCTGTTCAGCTTACTATCAGCGTAACTCAAACGCTGGATAACAATGTAATTTCTTATGCAGGGAACACGAACCTATGCAGCGGAATGACACTTTCTGATGATATCATTGGTAGCTTACCTACAGGAGGCACTAATACCTATACCTATCAATGGTATATCCAGGAGTCGTCGGGTTGGGTATTATTGCCTGCCTCATCGCAAACATTAGATTATAACCAACCACTTACAATAAGCCCCACAAGTTTCAAGCGAATTGTAGTTTCCGGCAGTTGCGAATTAGAATCAAATATCATTGACATTACATTGTATCCCGGGATTCAGAATAATTCCATCCTTTCACCGCAGAGCATATGCCTCGGTGACCCTGTATCACCTATTACAGGCAGCAATCCAACCCAGGGGAATGGTACTTATACATACCTGTGGGAGGAAAGTACCAATAGTCCGTTATTTGATAACTGGGTAAGTGCGCCTGTACCAAATGACCAGTTGGGATATAATCCGGTTAGTGTTTCACAAACCACCCATTTCAGAAGGATTGTTTATTCAGGACTTTGCAATTCGACAAGCAATGAAATAGAAATCACTGTTTATCAAATACCTGTCATCAACAGCCCTGCCACTATTTCCGTTTGTTCGGGCGATGTATTAAATTATGCAATCACAAGTACAGTTCCCGGGTCGAGTTATCAGTGGAATGTTACAGATCTATCCGGAGGTACTGTTACCGGATGGAGTAATTATCCGGGAGGAAGTTTGAATGTTATACCCGATGCACTTATCAATACCTCATCAACACCTCAAAATATCCAGTATAGTATCACTCCAATTGGCCCGGCACCGACTCAGTGCACAGGATCTGCATTTACCCTCACAGTTACTGTTCGACCAGCTTTTATAAGTACTTATGCTGATAAAAGTATCAATGTTGGAACCAGCACCATTATCAATGGATTACTCACTGGTGGTACTCCCGGGTATACTTACTCCTGGGCTCCTGTTTCTATGCTTGCCTCGCCTGCCCAGGCTACCCTTGCCAATCCTCTAACTGATATCCTATATGCAAATCAGAACATTACTTTAACTGCTACTGATGGAGCTGGTTGTCAATATATTCAAACCGTTTTAATCTCAACCGGAGGTGTTTTGCTCCAGGTTGGACTTGCTGCTGATGATGCTGACCTGACTGTTTGCCAGGGAAATCCAATAACTCTTACTGCAACAGCAAGTGGAGGTTCAGGAAACGGGATTCCTGCAAATTACACATATACCTGGAGTGGTCTGCCTGTTGGTACAATCTATGTCCAACCATGGGTCGTTCAATTTATACCTTCAAGTATAGGTTCAAATACATATTCTGTTGAAGTGGATGATACTTTTACAACAGCTGATGCGAATATTTCAGTGACTGTTAATGCACATCCATCGGTCACCAGTCCACTTAGTCAGCAAATTTGTTCAGGTGAAAACATCAACTACACTCCAACCTCCGATGTAACAGGGACAACATTTACCTGGCTCCGCAATACCAATGCATGTATAACACCCCTGCCAGGAGCAAATTCCGGAAATAATACAATCAGTAACACTTTAACAAATAGTTGCAATACAGTTCAAAGCATCAGCTATACGATAACACCAACCGGACCTGCCCCAACGTTTTGCTCTGGAACTCCTCAAACGCTGGTTGTAGATGTTATGCCTGTTGCCTCTATCATTACAACACCAAATAATCAAACCATTAATTCGGGATTTTCAACATCTGCTGTTACATTAGATTCCGATGTTGCAGGTGCAAATTACCATTGGCAGTTTTATAGTGTTGATTGTCCATCCTATTTTGGAAGTTACCTCGCTGGAGGTAATACATCGACCTTGCCTGTTCAAACCTTTACTATCCTTCCCGGTGGACCAAGTTCCTGTGAAATTTGTTACGAAGCCAATGCATATGTTACACTTGGCAATGGAACACAATGTGAAGGCCCTCCTTACTACTACTGTTATACGGTGAACCTTGAGCCGGCCAAATACAATCTTGAATGCCCAAGTCCTGTATGTGAAGGCGGTACAGCATCTATCACTCTTGAATACTCTGATGTAGGAATCGAGTATCAACTATACCAGGATGGTAATCCTTATGATATCCCCCAACCGGGTTGCGATTGTCCGATAGTCTGGTCAGGCATCACCCAGGGTGGGAATTATATGGTGATTGCAACCAATACCAGTAATGGGGTTTCTGTCCCAATGAATAATAATTGCAATGTTATCTTTTATCCTAACCCGATCTCGAATTTCATTCTATCCTCAACCACCAATTGTCCGGGTGCCATTATAGCATTGAATTGGTGTGAGTCTGATGTTAGTTATCAATTATGGAGAAACGGAATTATTCCTGTAGGACCACCCCAGATCGGTCCAACTCCTCCATCTCCTCTAAATTTTGGCCCTGTTACCGATGCAGGAATATATACTATTATCGCTACTGCCAGCTATCCAGGCACTACATGTGAGTCAACAATCAATGGAAATATTGTTATTACAGCCAATCCCCAGGAATTTAGCTTCGATCCTTCAGGACCCCAGTGTGCCGGGGACGACTTTGGACTCATTGATTCTGAAACCGGAATTACCTATGAACTCTGGTGTACTCCTTTGGCAACAGGTAGCCCGATTTATATTGCAGCTTATGCGGGGACGGGGTCTGCTATTAGTTTCGGGATTCAAACCATACCCGGACCCTATTTTGTTCATGCCATAAATCCTTTTACCGGCTGTGATATTTATTTCACTGAGACCAAATTGCTTTGGCCAAACCCTGAGCCTTATAATATCTCTCCTCAGGGTCCCAATATATGCGGCCTGACAACTATTGGACTGGATGATTCACAAGTCGGTTATACCTATGAAGTTCACTTGCTTGATATAAACGGAATTCCATATCCCACACCATCACCTGATTTCACGATACAAACCGGTACAGGTTCTGCACTTGTATTTGGCACTTCCGATGCTCCCGGGACATATGTAATTATAGCTTTTGACCAGAACAATATCTGCTCAACCCAAATGTATGGCAGTGTTACGATCCTGCCCGAACCAACACAATACTGGATCTATCCTACAGGCAACATTTATTGTGTTGATCAGGCTATAGGGACAGAGATTTTCCTGGAAGACTCGGAGATAGGTGTTGATTATACCCTTAGTAACGGAGGTTCCGTTTTAATTACCCTTGCAGGCACAGGAAACCAACTGAGCTTTGGATTCCAGAACCAACCTGGAACTTATTCCATCACTGCTTTAAATCCATCAAATACCTGCACAAGTGATATGCTTGGAGATGTTACCCTATATCTTCGTCCCCAGGTTTATACTATGAATCCTGTAAACGATATTTGTCCGGGTGATGAGGAAATATGGCTGAGTAGTTCTCAAACAGGTGTTATTTATACCCTTAACACTCCCGGTGGACCTATTCCTCTGCCCGGCACAGGGGATCCATTGTATTGGGGTTATTTTCACACTCCGGGTACTTACACTATTGAAGCCACTCTGACTACAATTCCTGACTGCCCGACCTTAATGGATGGCGATGTGATAATACATCCGAATCCTGGCATTTTTGATGTGCTGCACCAGGGAATCAACTGTATCAGCACAACCATAGGCCTAAGCGGGTCAGAATTGAATACAACCTATGAACTTATTCATGAAGACGGAAGCAGCCTGACGCCTCCAGAAATATACACACCAATAGTGACAGGACTCTTCTGGTTTCCAACGCCGCAACCTGTTGGAAACTATACTGTTAAAGCTACCAATAGTTTTGGCTGTGATACTTTAATGAATGGTGTTGTAATTATTGACCTTGGGCCCACTGTTGACGCAGGCCCCACAGATCTGACCATCTGCAATACCCCACCATTCTCTGTCTCCTTAACAGGTAATGCTACAAACTTTTCATCTGTAACCTGGACAAGTTCATCGAGCGGGAGTTTCTCCGACCCGAATAACCTGTTAACTACTTATATTTTAGCCCCGGAAGATATCAGTTCCCAGATGGTCGTTCTCACCCTGACAGCCTTTGGGACAGGAGGATGCCTTGGAACACAGGTTACTGACCAGATTACCATTCATATCTTATCCCCTTTTGCTGATGCGGGGCCTGATCAGGTTATCTGTGAAGGCGCATCTGTATTGCTCGACGGAACCATTAACGGCGGAACAACCACAGGCCTTTGGTCCAGTAGCGGAGATGGAACCTTTTTGCCGGATCCTGCGACTATTGATGCTGAATATGTCCCTGGAATTGCCGATATCACCTTAGGAACTGTGACTCTTACGCTTACTACAACCAATGCTGCACCATGCCCCGATATCTCTGATGATCTTTTAGTGACGATAAATCCTATTCCGGTGGTCACTGATCCTGTTGACCAGGTACTCTGCAATGGTTCATTATCTCTACCCGTAATTTTCAATGGCTCTGTCCCGGGAACTGTTTTCACCTGGACCAATACCCTTCCTGCTATTGGCCTTGCAGGCAGCGGAACAGGGGATATCCCGGCTTTCACGGCAGTGAATAATGGCAGCACTCCTGTTGTGGCCAGCATAACTGTAACGCCAACCTTTACATTTGGAGGCGTTAGCTGTACCGGTAATCAGCAAACCTTCACCATCACTGTAAATCCAAATGGACAACTTAACGATCCACTTGACCAGGTAGTTTGTAATGGGGATTTGACGGATGCTGTTGCCTTTTCCACTATTAATACCATTGGAACAACAACCTATAACTGGACCAACGACCTTACCTCCATTGGCCTTGCTGCCAGTGGTTCCGGGGATATTGCAGCTTTTACAGCTATTAATACCGGGACTGCGCCGGTTATTGCAACAATCACAGTTACACCTACCTTCTCAAACGGGAGTGTGGATTGCATCGGAACAGCTCAAACATTTACCATTACTGTGAATCCAAACGGACAGGTGAATGATCCTGCCGACCAGGTGGTATGCAATGGAGATCTGACGAATCCAGTCATTTTCACCACCAATAATACCGTTGGAACAACCACTTACAACTGGACCAATGACCTGACTTCCATCGGCCTGCCTGCCAGTGGTACCGGGGATATTGCAGCTTTTACAGCTATTAATACCGGGACTGCGCCGGTTGTTGCAACGATCACAGTTACACCTACCTTCTCAAACGGGAGTGTGGATTGCATCGGAACAGCTCAAACATTTACCATTACCGTGAATCCGAACGGACAGGTGAATGATCCGATTGATCAGGTGGTTTGTAATGGAGATCTGACGAATCCTGTCATTTTCACCACCAATAATACCGTTGGAACAACTACTTACAACTGGACCAATGACCTGACCTCCATCGGTCTGGCTGCCAGTGGTACCGGGGATATTGCAGCTTTTACAGCTATTAATACCGGGACTGCGCCGGTTATTGCAACAATCACGGTTACCCCTACCTTCTCAAACGGGAGTGTGGATTGTATCGGAACAGCTCAAACATTTACCATTACCGTGAATCCGAACGGACAGGTGAATGATCCTGCCGACCAGGTGGTATGCGATGGAGATCTGACGAATGCGGTCATTTTCACCACCAATAATACCGTTGGAACAACTACCTACAACTGGACCAATGACCTGACCTCCATCGGTCTGGCTGCCAGTGGAACAGGGGATATTGCAGCTTTTACAGCTATTAAAACCGGGACTGCGCCGGTTGTTGCAACAATCACGGTTACCCTACCTTCTCTAACGGGAGTGTGGATTGCATCGGAACAGCTCAAACATTTACCATTACCGTGAATCCGAACGGACAGGTGAATGATCCTGCCGACCAGGTGGTATGCAATGGAGATCTGACGAATGCGGTCATTTTCACCACCAATAATACCGTTGGAACAACCACCTACAACTGGACCAATGACCTGACCTCCATCGGCCTGGCTGCAAGCGGAACAGGGGATATTGCAGCTTTTACAGCTATTAATACCGGGACTGCGCCGGTTGTTGCAACGATCACAGTTACCCCTACCTTCTCAAACGGGAGTGTGGATTGCATCGGTACAGCTCAAACATTTACCATTACAGTGAATCCGAACGGACAGGTGAATGATCCTGCTGACCAGGTGGTTTGTAATGGAGACCTGACGAATCCAGTCATTTTCACCACCAATAATACCGTTGGAACAACTACTTACAACTGGACCAATGACCTGACCTCCATCGGCCTGGCTGCCAGCGGAACAGGGGATATTGCAGCTTTTACAGCTATTAATACCGGGACTGCGCCGGTTGTTGCAACAATCACTGTTACACCTACCTTCTCAAACGGGAGTGTGGATTGCATCGGAACAGCTCAAACATTTACCATTACCGTGAATCCGAACGGACAGGTGAATGATCCTGCCGACCAGGTGGTTTGTAATGGAGACCTGACGAATCCAGTCATTTTCACCACCAATAATACCGTTGGAACAACCACCTACAACTGGACCAATGACCTGACTTCCATCGGCCTTGCTGCCAGTGGAACAGGGGATATTGCAGCTTTTACAGCTATTAATACCGGGACTGCGCCGGTTGTTGCAACAATCACCGTTACCCCTACCTTCTCAAACGGGAGTGTGGATTGTATCGGAACAGCTCAAACATTTACCATTACTGTGAATCCAAACGGACAGGTGAATGATCCTGCCGACCAGGTGGTTTGCGATGGAGATCTGACGAATGCGGTCATTTTCAGCACCAATAATACCGTTGGAACAACTACCTACAACTGGACCAATGACCTGACTTCCATCGGTCTGGCTGCCAGCGGAACAGGGGATATTGCAGCTTTTACAGCTATTAATACCGGGACTGCGCCGGTTGTTGCAACGATCACAGTTACACCTACCTTCTCAAACGGGAGTGTGGATTGCATCGGAACAGCTCAAACATTTACCATTACCGTGAATCCTAACGGACAGGTGAATGATCCTGCCGACCAGGTGGTTTGTAATGGAGACCTGACGAATCCAGTCATTTTCACCACCAATAATACCGTTGGAACAACTACTTACAACTGGACCAATGACCTGACTTCCATCGGCCTGGCTGCAAGCGGAACAGGGGATATTGCAGCTTTTACAGCTATTAATACCGGGACTGCACCGGTTGTTGCAACAATCACTGTTACCCCTACCTTCTCAAACGGGAGTGTGGATTGCATCGGAACAGCTCAAACATTTACCATTACCGTGAATCCGAACGGACAGGTGAATGATCCTGCCGACCAGGTGGTATGCGATGGAGATCTGACGAATGCAGTCATTTTCACCACCAATAATACCGTTGGAACAACCACCTACAACTGGACCAATGACCTGACTTCCATCGGCCTGGCTGCCAGCGGAACAGGGGATATTGCAGCTTTTACAGCTATTAATACCGGGACTGCGCCGGTTGTTGCAACGATCACAGTTACACCTACCTTCTCAAACGGGAGTGTGGATTGTATCGGAACAGCTCAAACATTTACCATTACCGTGAATCCGAACGGACAGGTGAATGATCCGATTGATCAGGTGGTTTGTAATGGAGACCTGACGAATCCAGTCATTTTCACCACTAATAATACCGTTGGAACAACCACCTACAACTGGACCAATGACCTGACTTCCATCGGTCTGGCTGCCAGCGGAACAGGGGATATTGCAGCTTTTACAGCTATTAATACCGGGACTGCGCCGGTTGTTGCAACGATTACAGTTACTCCTACCTTCTCAAACGGGAGTGTGGATTGCATCGGAACAGCTCAAACCTTTACCATTACTGTGAATCCGAACGGACAGGTGAATGATCCTACTGACCAGGTGGTTTGTAATGGAGACCTGACGAATGCGGTCATTTTCACCACCAATAATACCGTTGGAACAACCACCTACAACTGGACCAATGACCTGACCTCCATCGGCCTGGCTGCAAGCGGAACAGGGGATATTGCAGCTTTTACAGCTATTAATACCGGGACTGCGCCGGTTGTTGCAACGATCACTGTTACACCTACCTTCTCAAACGGGAGTGTGGATTGTATCGGAACAGCTCAAACATTTACCATTACTGTGAATCCGAACGGACAGGTGAATGATCCTGCCGACCAGGTGGTATGCAATGGAGATCTCACGAATGCGGTCATTTTCACCACCAATAATACCGTTGGAACAACTACTTACAACTGGACCAATGACCTGACTTCCATCGGCCTGGCTGCAAGCGGAACAGGGGATATTGCAGCTTTTACAGCTATTAATACCGGGACTGCGCCGGTTGTTGCAACGATCACTGTCACCCCTACCTTCTCAAACGGGAGTGTGGATTGCATCGGAACAGCTCAAACATTTACCATTACCGTGAATCCGAACGGACAGGTGAATGATCCAACTGACCAGGTAGTATGTAGCGGGGACCTGACAAGTAATGTTGTCTTTACCACTATTAATACAGGTGGAACCACTACTTACAACTGGACCAATGATTTACCATCCATAGGCCTTGCGGCAAGCGGAACAGGTAATATTCCAGCATTTAATGCAATGAATACAACCACAGCACCCGTTGTTGCTACCATCACAGTAACTCCAACTTATACTTATGGAGGAGAAGATTGTATCGGAATCTCGCAAACTTTTACCATCCGGGTAAATCCGAGCGGATTGATTACCAATCTTGCCGACCAGGTGGTTTGTAATGGAAGCCTCACCAATGCGGTTGTGTTTGCTACCAACAATACCGGAGGAACTACTACCTATACCTGGACCAATACTGAACCAGGCATTGGACTACCCTCATCCGGGACAGGTAACATCCCTTCATTTACTGCAATAAATAACGGAACTACCCCGGTTGTTGCAATGATAACAGTGACCCCTACCTTTACCAGCGGAAGCTATAATTGTCCGGGGACTCCACAAACCTTCACCATTACAGTGAATCCACTTGGCCAGGTAAATGTTCCGGTTGATTATGTGGTTTGTAATGGTAATCTGACCGCTGCTGTTATCTTTTCAACTAACAACACAGGAGGAACAACCACGTACAACTGGACAAATAATCAGCCCTCTATTGGCTTGCCGGCTAATGGAACTGGTAATCTACCTATCTTTTTAGCTGTAAATACTGGCACCTCACCACTTGTAGCCATTATTACAGTTACTCCGGTGTTCTCAAATGGAGGAATTGATTGCCAGGGGGCACTTCAAACCTTCACAATTACAATAAATCCGACTGCCCAGGTAATTGACCCTGTTGACCAGGTGGTGTGTAATGGAAGCAATACCACTACAGTAATCTTCGGGACCAATAATACCGGGGGAACAACTACCTACAATTGGATAAACACCGATCCTGGTATTGGTCTGGCCGTAAGCGGAACCGGTGATATTGCTGCCTTTACTGCAATAAACACAGGTTTACTCCCAGTTGTGGCAACAATTACCGTAACACCGACTTTCACGAATGGTGGTGTTGGTTGTACCGGTCCTTCCCAAACATTTACCATTACTGTGAATCCGGCGGGGCAGGTGATTGACCCTGCAGACCAGGTGGTTTGCCAGGGAGGCCTTACCAATGCTGTCGTTTTTAGTAGCAATAATACTGGTGGAACAGTGATCTATAACTGGACTAACAGCCAGCCCGGGATTGGACTTCCATCTTCCGGAACCGGTAATATCAATGCTTTTACTGCCATCAACAATGGCCTTTCTCCAATAATAGCCACTATAACAGTAACCCCAATTTTTTCAAGCGGATCAGTAAGTTGTCCGGGCAACCCACAAGTATTCACAATTACAGTGAATCCGGCAGGACATGTAAACGCTCCGATTGACCAGGTAGTTTGTAATAATACCCTCACAAGTTCAGTAGTGCTTTCAACCAATAATTCAGGTGGAGTTACCACTTATAACTGGATTAATGATCAGCCATCAATTGGATTGCCTGCCAGTGGAACCGGAGATATTCCAATTTTCAATGCAACCAATTCAGGATTCAGTCCGGTCATAGCAACCATTACCATCACTCCAGTATTCTCAAATGGCGGGGTTTCATGTTCCGGGAATACTGAAGCCTTCACAATTACTGTGAATCCATCAGGTAATGTAGTTGATCCCGTCGACCAGGTTGTCTGCAATGGAAATCTCACCTCAAGTGTGATCTTTACCACCAATAATAGTGGTGGAATCACCACTTTCAACTGGACGAATAATACGACTTCTATTGGTCTTCCGGCAAGCGGAACCGGCGACATTTTCGCATTTGCAGCAATAAATACAACCTCCACTCCCATTACAGCAAGTATCATTGTAATACCCACTTTCTCAAACGGAGGGGTAAGCTGTAATGGTCCGGCAGAGACTTTTACCATTACAGTGAATCCAACAGGCCAGGTTAATGATCCTGTTGATCAAACCAAGTGTCATGGTGAATTAACAGATCCTGTTGTATTCAACACTGTAAATTCAGGAGGTGTAACAACTTATACCTGGACCAATAGTAATCCTGCCATAGGACTTCCTGCCAGCGGAACAGGCAATATTTCTTCCTTTGCGCCGATAAATGCCGGAGGAGCCATTGCAGTTGCTGTTATTACAGTTACCCCGCATTTTACGAACGGGGGCATTACCTGTGATGGTCCGGCTCAAACATTTTCGATTACTGTATTTCCAATCTTTTTGGTAGGGTCTGTTGAAAATGATCAGAGTATCTGCTACAACGCGGTTCCTGCAGAACTCATCGGAACACCTCCCACCGGTGGGAATACCCCTTACTCCTATCAGTGGCAATATTCCATTGATTATGGTATCAACTGGTACGATGTTTCACCCAATGGAACCGGTCTGAATTATCAACCCGGTGCTTTGACCCAGACTACTATGTACAGGCAGGTTCAGAGCTCATTTAGCGGATGTGGTTCCCTTACAACCAATGAGATCACCATTGAGGTTCGTATTCCAACAGCTTATGCAGGGCCAAATGATACTATTTGCGGCATGCAACCCTATACATTGTCATATGCCACAGCAAATCATGCTTTGAACTACACCTGGACAACTTCAGGTACGGGTACTTTCACAGGGCAATACTCCCTTATTGCCACCTATTTCCCAACACCTGCTGATATGGCTAATGGGAGTGTAATTCTCACTTTGACTATAGAGGACATTTGCGGGAATACTGTGGAAGATCATATGACACTTACCCTTGGACAAGAGCCTGCATCATTCTTTTCATACAGCACTCCAACTTGTAACAATTACGCGATTCAATTCATGGATCAGTCGAGTGTGAGCAATGGATATATCCGAACCTGGATCTGGGATTTTGGCGATGGAACCACGGATACCATACATTTCCCGAATAGTCCGAATATTGGCCATGTTTTTGCTAATCCCGGCCCTTCATTCTTCGTAAAACTTAAAGTGATCACCTCCCTGGGGTGTACTGATGAATTCCAACAGGTTGTAACCCTGCTGCAAGCCCCGGTAGCCAATTTCTATTTTTCGAATATCGGTTGTGAAAACGAACCCGTTCAATTTACCAATGCCTCACAGATTAACGGTTCAGTAGGACTTCAACCTTTCTCATGGAATTTTGGGGATCCAACAACAGGGGTTAGCAATGTGTCGAACCTGGAAGATCCGACCCACCTGTTTTCTGATTCAGGAACCTATATTGTCAGGCTCATCGTAGTCAATTATAACAATTGCCTTGATACAATCATCAAAGAGGTTCATATTGATCCGGCCCCGGCAGTTGAATATACGTATGACATCAGTTGTATGAATGAGCCTGTTTATTTCAATCCCGATACCAATGTGATGAATGTGAACAGCATTTCAACCTGGCTCTGGGATTTTGGAGACGGGATTACTTCACATATCAGGAATATTGCACATGTTTTTCTATCACCCGGGAATTACCAGGTATCGCTAACAGTAACGGATACTGCAGGATGTAGTAATGAAATCGTTCATGAAGTAGTGATTGATCCATTACCGATTGCTCATTTTGATGCCGGTAGCACCAATTGCGCGGATTCTACTGTACACTTCAATGAGTTATCTTCCACTTCATCAGGATACATTGTGAGATGGGAATGGGATTTTGGTGATGGAACAACGGCTGTGGTTCTTCATCCAAATGACCCCAATGTAAGTCATACCTATGCCCTTCAGGGATCCTACCCTGTTTCTCTGACGGTAATTCAATCCGACAGTTGCACCAATACTGAAACACAGACTATTATCATCTATCCTCACCCTGTTTCAAACTTCGATTTCGTAAGCCCGGCCTGTGATAACAACCCGGTATCCTTCCTTGATCTGTCGCAAAGCAATGGAGGAGGGAATATTGTACAATGGCAATGGAATTTCGGTGATCCCAACTCGGGAGTTTCTAATACCTCACCTTTACAGAATCCTGAGCATGACTTCACTACTGCAGGGCAATTTGTGGTTACACTTACCACAACAACCTCTAACGGATGTATAGATACCTACTTTGATACAGTTGTTATTAAATCAAGGCCCAATGTTGATTTTACCTATGAAAGCAATTGCCAGAATTCAGAGGTTCAGTTTCACCCGGATCCGATAGTAATGAATGTTGGAGCCATTGCTAACTGGAGCTGGAATTTCGGAGATGGCGGAACATCAACACTACAATCACCGGCTCATACCTTCAGTACCACCGGTCAGTTTATCATTACCCTAACCGTTGAGGATACAGCAGGATGCACGAATACCATTATTAAGCCTATCCAGGTTGTTCCACAACCCTATTCTGATTTCACAACCAGTCAACCTACCTGCAATGAAACCGCCATTCAGTTTACCAGCCTGGCAAGCACTCCTTCGGGCTATATTGTACGCTGGACCTGGAATTTCGGAGATGGAAATATTGTAACCGTAAATAATATTGGCAACCCCAATGTTTCACATACCTATACCAATTACGGGACATTCAATGCATCCCTAACGATAAAGACCAGTGACAGTTGCACACAAATCATGGTGAAACCCATTGTGGTATCGCCTGTACCATTGGCTAATTTTTCCTTTACTGCAGGATGTGTGAATCAACCGGTTACTTTCAATGATCTCTCACAGAGTGGAACCGGAAGTATGGCATCATGGTTCTGGAATTTCGGAGATCCTACTACAGGAAATGCTAACTTTTCAACCCAGCAAAACCCGACCCATACTTTTTCAACCGCCAGTTCTTCTTTCACCGTTAGCCTGATGGTTACCAATAGTGTCGGATGTTATGATACAGTAATTCATGTAGTGAATACAACTCCTGTTCCCGGCGTTGATTTCTCTTATTCTGAGGGCTGCTCGAATGATACAACCTCCTTCATCAGTTCAACATTTGTAAATACTGCAACTACAACTGAATGGCTTTGGAGTTTCGGAGATGGGATCACCTCAACAGAGATGGATCCAATCCATGTTTATGTCGCCACAGGCACATATATCGTTCAATTAACTATTACCGATAACAATGGCTGCCAGAACACAAAAACACATACACTGATCATAACAGCCCCACCGGTTGCCTTATTCCAGCCTTCCGCTGAGCGTTGTGCCGGAAGTCCTATTTCATTCAGCGACCTGACGAATCCAATGGGAGGAGACCTTTCCACGTGGTTCTGGGATTTTGGAGATGGTACCACAATAATGGTTAATGATCCTGCCAGCGCTTCCGTTGAACATACCTATTCAGCCCCCGGCAATTTTATTGTAATACTGCGTGTTACAACCACCCAGGGATGTGAAGATGATACACAACAGACATTAACCATTGCACCCAATCCATTAGCCTTCTTTACTTATACAAATTTATGTGAAGATACAGCTGTGAGTTTTACCGGGGTACCCGGACAAAATGGAGGATCAGCCATTATTGGATATGTGTGGAATTTTGGGGATCCGGCATCCGGAATAAGCAATACATCCACACTACAGAATCCTTATCATGTCTATATCAATCCTGGACTATACCAGGTCAGCCTGATTGAAATCAATGCCGAAGGATGCACTGACAGTATAACTCAGCCTGTTATCATTCGGGCCCAGCCACAGGTGGATTATTCGTGGAATAGTACTTGCCTTGGAACAGAGACCTATTTCACTGTCAATCCTACTACCACGCAAATCCCGGCAGTTGCCGTTTTCCACTGGGATTTTGGAGATGGTTCCTATTCGAATATCCAGGATCCGGTGCACCTCTTTTCCTCAGCCACTACATACATTGTAACCCTTACCATTACTGACACTACAGGTTGTGTGAACTCCAGGACCTATCCTGTAAATATCAGTCCGAAACCTAACGCCCTCTTCAGTTTCAATAGTGGCTGCCTGAATTCAATGGTTCAGTTTGAAGATGAATCGTTCACACCAAACGGAGAGCCAATTACAGCCTGGAGATGGGATTTCGGTGTAACAACAGCTACAAACGATACCTCAAGCCTGCAAAATCCTGTATGGATATATACATCAGCCGGATTTTATAATGTAAGCCTGATCGTCTCAACCGGAGGAATTTGCATGGATACTATCATATCCACCATCCAGGTGTTTGGAGTACCTACTGCTGCCTTCCAGTATACAGCAGCTCCCTGTAATAATGGAACTGTATATTTCCAGGATTCCTCTTACAGTCAACAGGCTACTATCACCAGTTGGTACTGGGTGTTTGAACCGGGACAGTTTTCAACCCTGCAGGATCCTGTTTATCATTTCACTTCTCAGGATACCTGTCATACTGTGATGCTTGTAGTAACCGATATGAGGGGATGTATTGACACCCTTGTAAAACAGGTTTGCACACCAACCACTCTTCTTGCAACCTTTACCTATACCCCGACCTGTGAACTTGATACCACCTATTTCAGCCCTGTATTGTTAAGTCCGGCAGGTGATTCACTGGTTTCATTCAACTGGAACTTTGGGGAACCCTCTTCTGGAATCAATAATACCTCCACTTTGAGAAATCCGTCACATTATTACAGTGAAGCCGGAACTTATACTGTGATCCTTCAGACAAAAGATAAATTTGACTGTGAAGCCCAGAAAATTTTGTTTGTAGTCGTGAAGCCATTACCCATTGCAGCATTTACTCATATTGAAGGAATTTGTGACAGCATTATCATCTTCAATAAACCTACCGGAAGCAGTAATATCAATAAATGGCACTGGGATTTCGGGGATGGCACTACCAGAGATTTGTCGGGAATCCATCCTGATACCATTCAGCATAAATTTCCCGACATAGGACCCTTCTCTGTGAAACTTACAGTAACCAATTCCAATTTCTGTTCAAATGATGTTGAAAATCCCGTATTTGTCAAACCTTGTCTGCAGGCTCATTTGAGCAGTCTGGGTGACACCATTTGCCAGTATCAGGTCAATGAGTTCATTGATCAGAGCACAAGCGGGATTGGAATCACTTCCTGGAGGTGGACCTTTGGTGATGGGGATACACTTACTTACACCACGTTACAGAATCCGATCAGGCATCAGTATGACTCCACCGGTTTATTCAATGTAAGGTTGTTGGTTTCCACTCAAATTGATGGAGTGATGGTGCAGGATTCTGCGGATTTTTCAGTGCTGGTTCAACCGACACCTACTGCAGCATTTACAACAAAGAATGAGTGTTTTGGTGTTCCCATTCAGTTTAACAATTCATCCCTGAATAATAATACCTTAATCACCTCATATTCATGGCAGTTTGGTGATAATAGCCCTTCAGATACCGCGTTCCATTCGTTACATTTATATGCTCAGCCTGGCAACTTCAATGTGAAGCTGATCATTGAAAACAACCTGGGATGTTCTGATACAGCAACATTGCCAGTAAGCGTTTATTCCATTCCAAAGCCTGATTTCAGCATTACAAATGCCTGTTTAAATAAGCTGGCTCATTTTGAAAACCTGACCCCGGTGGAATTTGCAATTCTAGACTCTGTGAGATGGGAATTCAATAATGGTAATATCCTGGTTGAATCTTTTGAAACAGACCCGAACCTGATTTTTACTGAAAAAGGTACCTACCTGGTGAACTTGTATGTTAAAGATATCAATGGCTGTGAAGCATCCATCGATACAACTATGCAGATTTATCCCGGCCCGAGGAGTGGTTTCACCTATTCGGAAACCATGGAAAATAACGAGGTTTACCTTACCATGATCAATGAATCCCGAGGGGCTCAATTTGATACACTTAACTACCACTGGGATTTGATCAATGCCAACTACAGTCAGTATGTATACCAATCAGAAGCAGAAAATGCGGTATTCCGTTTACCGGATTATCCTATTAATGTAAACGATTACTATGATAATGATGAGTACTATACCTTAAGCCTTATTACAACAAATAAATATGGTTGTATGGATACCCTGACCAGGGATTATTTATATAAAGGCTTGTTTGTCCCTACTGCAATTGCGCCTGCAAACTTTAATTCCGCACTCAGGGTATTCCAGCCCCAGGGAAAAGGATTGAAGAGTTACCAGATTGAAGTATTCGATCGCTGGGGTAACCTTTTATGGTCAAGTACTGATCTGCAGAATGGGATGGGTGATATCGGCGTTGGAGAGGAATACTCACACCCGGGACCCGGATGGGATGGCAGGTATAATGATGAATTTGTTGAAATTGGCGTATATGTTTGGAAAGTGCATGCTGTCTTTAAAGATGGAAGTGTGTGGCAGGGTGTAAATGCCGGTGAAGACAAAGATCTTTCAGGTTTTGTTTATGGGACTTTGATGGTGATTCGTTAGCAGGAAAGGAGGATAGTTCTTCAATAGAATTCTTTTGACAAGGGAAAGGAATTGGAGAAAAATGTCTGAACTGAGATTGAAGCAGATTTAGCAGATGAATCGTATTAATTGTGGGAAATACCAATAAAATCCAATCATAAACAAGCATGGGGTTCATAAGAATGAACCCCATGCTTGTTTTATTGAAACTCAATGTCTTGCTGGCTAGCTGAGAGTCACTTATCTCATGATCCCGATTAAAAGAAGTAGTAAAATGCCAACAGTAATCTAAGATTAGTGACTGTTTGCAAATTAGTGTCGACAACGCCTGAAGTATTTACCTTTCCATACTGGGCTGTGGTATACTCCAGCTCTGTGGCAAACCTCATTTTTTCAAAATTGGCAATGATACGGGGCGAAACTCTGTACACATAGTCAATATTGGATCCCCTGCTATAATAGATTCCGATATTATCCTTTGCACTTCCCAGGTTTTTAGTGAACCCTCCAAAGATGCCAGCCTGGATTTTTCCATTGGTTGCTATTTCAGTCCAGACAGACATGATTTTTACCGGTGAATAATCATATTTCAGCATTGCGTTATCGGTGACAGAAGCAACAGAATAACCTCCCAGCATAACCATATCAAACAGGTTGCTGCCGGTAAGAGCGTGTACCTTAATTGTGACTGGTTTCAGTTTTAGTTTTGAATAGACGGATATAGCATTTGATGTCACTTTCTCGTCACCCACATAATAAACACTATCCAACTTGGTATTTTTATCCACCTGCGAAAAAAGGCGAGGGACAAGACTCTTGTATTCTCCGCCAACACCAATCATCCATTCGGATTGATCATTCCATTTATGCGAAAATTGCAGGTGTAGGTTCATGTCAGGAAGCACAGCATTTCTTAAGTATTTTGAGTTAGCCCCATCCGGGCCCGTACTTGTGAAATCCCTTTGTTCAGCTGCTGCCAGGATCAATTTGAAGCCTTTTATTTTGTGCGACACCCTGATCTGCGGATTGCGGGAAAATGGTTGAAAAGGAGCGCCTGTATTGAACGAAACCACATCAGGAAAGCACTCCGGAACAAAGAGCGGATGCCAGTACTGCCCAACCAGTAATTCCGTAGAAGTCCAATTCATTTTCAGGAATGCATGACGAAGCCTGAATCCGTTTACATCGGCAAAACCAGCATTCTCATTTCCAAAAAAATCAGCTTCCAGTAACGCAGATGTTTTGGCTTTTAAGACATCAGGTCCTGTGATCTTCCCTGTTAACCTGCTTTGAATGGACAGAATCCCAAACTGATCCTTTTCATTGATATCCTTACCATTAAGGTCCGCTTTAATATTATCGGGGTACAACAGGAAGTGACCTTCGCGGATATTTACTGTTTGCCTTGAGTCATAGTACATATCGGTTTTAACAAATCCCGAAAAACTGATCCCGAATTTAGGTTCTTCCTTCTTTTCCTGTGCCTTGATGCTTAGTGAAGCAAAAAACAATAACACTAAAAGTACTTTCTTCATCTTAGTAGACTTTATAAAAAGAGAATCATTATTTACTGAAATCTTTTGTCGAATTTTCTTGCTGTGTTAGCAGTGAAATAACCACTAAGGTAATTACAGCCAAAGGAATAGAAATGATTCCCGGATTATCCAGGGGTATAGGAGCATCTTTTGGTACCAGTCCATACTTATCATACATGGTTGGAGAGAAAAGTATTATCCCAATTGATGAGACAATCCCAACAATGATTGACCATGCAATACCTTTAGCTGTTGTTTTCTTCCAGAAGAGAAGAAAAAGAATTGCGGGAAGGTTAGCTGATGCAGCTACTGCAAAAGCAAGTCCAACCAAAAATGAAACGTTCATTCCTTTAAACAGTATTCCGAGAATGATTGCAAAAACTCCAACACCCACGGCGGCCAGCTTTCCGGCTTTAACCTTGCTCTTATCAGTCATGGGCACCTGGAGATACTTATCGATAAAATCATGGGCTATAGCTCCTGAAGAAGCAACTATTAATCCGCTTACTGTTCCGAGAACCGTGGCAAAAGCAATTGCAGAAATGATTGAGAATAATCCAATACCAAATGTTTTAGCTAACAGAGGTGCCGACATATTACTGCTTTCCACATCAAGTGCTCCGCTAATCATAGAACCGAGACCCATATAAAGCGTTAATACATAGAAAAATCCGATGGCAGCGATCGCTACAATAGTGGATTTCCTGGCAGCACGCTGACTGGGTACCGTATAATAACGTATCAAAATGTGAGGAAGGGCTGATGTACCAAGGAATAAAGCCAGCATCAGGGAAAGAAAGTTTAATTTATCCCAAAAGGTAGCTCCTGCTGCTTTTGTAAGTTTATAGAGTAGTCCGGGCTTCATTACGTCTTCACCCTTCGTATTGTTCTGGTACCACACTGTTACTTTTTCATCCCCATCAGAAAAAGCTTTTTTAGAAAAGCGAACGATTTCACTTTTTTCAATGGTTTTAATAAATTCGAAAGGCCCTACCGGACCGGTTTTATCCACTTCTTTTCCATCCACAACTATTTTACTGAGATGCCCAACCTGGTAGAATTTTTTCTCAGATTTCGGAGCTCCGTTATATAGCTTTTCACCACCAGGAAGTACAGTGATGTAAAGCATTTCCTTGAGTTCAGACTTATTATCCTTAGTATTTAACTTATACCAGCAACTTGATCCATTTTTTTCAAGCATCACAAACACTAATTTGTCGACAACCCTGGTCTTTTTAACAATATAGGTTGAATCCGGAACATTTATAATTGTATCATTTGTGACAATCGCTGCTGTTTTATCGAATTTATGATAGTTATCAGAAGGGGTTAATGATAACCCATTTCTTAAAATATAAATGGTTAATATGGTCGAAAAAATGACTAATAGTGCTCCTTTTATAAACTGAACATAGGTTGTTGATGTCATTCCGGCTGTTGCCACAATAAAGATCACTATTGAACCCACAATCAGAACGCCCATCCAATGAGGAAGTCCAAGTAAAGGCACCACAAGATCCCCGGCTCCAACCATCTGAGGGATCAGATAGAAAATAGAAACAATAAGGGTGCTTATGGATGCCGCTAATTTGATGTGTTTGGAATTGAATTTTGAGTCGAGTGCATCGGTAAATGTATATTTCCCAAGCTTTTTTAAAGGTTCTGCAACCAGGAAAAGTGCTACGACCCATCCAGCAAGGTAACCGATAGAATACAAAAATCCATCGAAACCTGAATAGGCAATCATACCGCATATTCCCAGGAATGAGGCCGCTGATAGATAATCACCTGCGAAAGCGATACCATTAACAGCCCAATGAATATTTCCACCAGCTGCATAATAGCTTGAAGCTGATTTTGTTTTTCTGGCAAAGTAGAATGAGAGTCCCAGGACTAACCCAACGATAAACAGAAAAATAATAATTGCCAAATTTGAAACTTCGTAAATCATATTTTTTACAATTAGAATTAGTGCTTATTCATTTGATTTTCCATTCTGGTGCAGAAATAATTATAGATAAACCCCATAATGATAGCCAGGAGGATCAATCCGAACCCATATATTATTGCAATATTCTGCCCGCCGATCAGTTCCAGCCCCATCCATTCAGGCTTTGTCAATCCAATAAAAACAAAGCCGGCATAAACGAATGTGTAACAAAAAAACATAATTACACCGAGTTTTGCCTTTTTCCTGGCGGCCTTATCAATTCCAATTTCGACTGCTGGTTTATGTAGCATAAATCCTCCTTTTTAAGATTTCATGAATAGTTCATTCGGCCAAAGATATTGATTAATGATCATAAAATCTTTTCATACAAGTTGCTATCTAACATTGTTTTATAACAACTATTTTTTATATTTGAAATCTAATTGTCTCCAATATGAAGTTTAGCAAAAAACAAAATTGTGAGTCATGCCTGCTAAAATGTGATATTTATTCAACACTTGATAAAACAGGTAAAAGCATTGAAAAAATTGGACCTCTGCATGCCAGTATTAAAAAGCATGAAATTATCTGCAAACAAGGGACTGTGGTTTCACATGCTTTATTTTTAGTAAAGGGCTCGGCAAAGCTCTATATTGAAGGCTTGAATAACAGGAATATTATTCTATACATATTAAAACCTCCGGCCTATATTGGGCTGCTTTGCTTTTTTGATAATCCGAATTATTCCTATTCTGTTGCTGCTTTGGAGGATTCAGAAGTCTGTTTCATTGAACTTGACTTAGTAAAAAAACTCTATATCGAGAATCATGAACTACTTTTAACTTTGAATAAGGCTTTTGGCAAATCCGTTACCAATATTATGAATAAGATCATTTCATTAAATCAAAAACAGATCAGGGGACGGTTTGCTGAGAACCTGATTTATCTTTCAGAGATTAACAATAGTCATAAATTTCATTTGGGAATGTCGAGAAAAGAAATAGGTGAAATGATTGCCATCTCTGAGGAAAATGCAGTCAGACTTTTTACAGAATTTTCAAAAGAGAAAATAATTAATATTAACGGCAGAGAAATTGAAATACTGGACTTGCCACTATTAAATAAGATCAGCGAAGTTTGTTAGATAGTTCTTATCCCTTCCAAATGAAAATTCAGTATTGTTCGGATCTTCACCTTGAATCAGAGCCAAATAGCAGGTTTCTTGAAGCAAATCCTTTAATTGTTGCCGGTGACATCCTCATTTTAGCAGGAGACGTGGTTCCTTTACTTGATGAGTACTTAAACAATCCCTTTTTTCATTTTATTTCCGAAAACTATAAACAAGTTTTTTGGATTCCAGGAAATCACGAGTTTTATCACAGGGACCTGTCAAATTACAGTACATCATTTTCCATTCAGTTAGCCGGAAATATTCAGATTGTTAATAATATCGAATTGAACTATGAAGGCGTCAATTTCCTGTTTAGTACTATGTGGTCAAAAATAGGCAGTGATAACATGAAAACTGTAGAAAAAAATGTACCTGATTTTAGCAATATTACTCTAAATGATAAACCATTTAAAGCTACTGATTTTAACAGGCTCCATGCTGAAAGCATTGCCTTTATAGTACAGTCTTTAAATCATAAAAAAGGTAAAACAGTAGTTATAACCCATCATTTACCGTCGGTTTTATGCAATTCAGAATTACATAATTCAAGTTCCATAAATGAAGCCTATTGTATTGACCTGACTGAATATATTACTGGTTGTGATGCCAATTTCTGGATTCATGGACATAGTCATGTAAACCACAATCCTTTATACCTCGGGAATACCATTATGCTCACCAATCAGCTTGGGTATGTCCATTCCAATGAACACGCGGGGTTCCGGCATAATGCCTATATATCAATATAATCAAGCCCTTCTCTCAGTTAGGTTGAAATTTTGAAATCCGTTTTTATTTTAATTTGATAATCAGGAATGTTTGTCAGAACTTTCTTTAATAAATTCAACTCAATAGTGCTGAGCTTTTTTGTATTCAGAATATTTGTAACGGCTTCATGAGAATCTAAAAGTTCAACCTGATTTCTGAATCGCATTTTCATTAAAAAATTGTACCCAAAAACAATATCATCCACAGTTTTTTCAGCAATAATTTGATTTTCCTTAAGAGAATTTAGGCGTTCAACAGTATTTGTTTTCCATATATTATTCTGTAGCGCATACGTCCTGGCTAACATAATAATTGGAATAACAGCTTGTTTCAGGTCTATGCTATCTATGTGTTTATCAGAAAGGATATTTCCCGACGATAGTTGCTGACACCTGGTAACAGAAGTGTTATAAGCAAGATGATATAAAAATAACGGACTTTCCTTAATTGCTCCTGATATTAATGCTCTTAGTCTGTCAACAAGAATTTCATCACCATACACACCCCTGAAGTCAAAAAATACAGATGCATCCAGGAGATTCTGCGCCTCTGGTGTTGCAATCCAACTAATAAAATGTTTTTGCCAAACACTTACTGGTGCACACCATTTAGGATTCTTTGCCATGATGTTTCCCAAACAAAAGGAATAACCTATCTGATTTAATGTGTTGCAAACCCTCTCCCCAAGTTTCAGAAAATAAGCCCTGGCAATCTCTTCCTTTTCAATTTGTACGTCTTCATATATAATGGCATTATCCTGGTCAGTAAGAAACGTTTCTTCCTTGCGTCCTTCACTTCCCAGACAAATAAACGAAAATTTTGCAGGTGGTTCTCCCTGGTCAATTATAGCTAATTCAATAATCCTTTTAATAGCAGCATCCGAAAATGCAGAAATGATTTTGGTAATGTATTGCACAGGAAAATCATTTCTGATAAGAGGTTTCGTTAATAATTGCAGACTTTTAAAGCATTGCTGCAAATCATCAACGGTTTCTGCTTTCGAGAGATTTGTCAGATAAAACGACTGTGAATTCACAACTGAATGAAAGGCATCATTGATACTGAAAACGCCCTTCAATACACCGGTTTCATTTCTTACAATAAGATGATTTATGCCATTGAGCCTGCAAATTCTAATCGCTTCGAGGACAATTTCATTCTCTGAAATAAAATGAATAGGTGAACTCATGATCAGATAGGCCGGATTGTCTAATTTGAGATTGAGAGCAAAAATTCGTTTTTGAATATCCGATTTGGTAATAATACCCAGATAATCAATCTCATTCCTGGTCAGTAAAAGGGCTTCTGTTTTTTTTCTTAACAGGAACTCAACTGCATCTTGTATTGTTGAATCCGCATCCAGCGTATGGATTGAATTTAAATATTCTTTTACCGGCCGTTCCAGGATGAAATCCTTGGCTTTAAGTTCAGTAATTAAATTATTAAACTGACTTTTTTCATTCTGTTGCAAGGTGATATCTTCAACAATCCCATCACAAATCAAATCTTCAGAATCCTCACCTGTCATTAATACCAGTGAAAAAGCAACTATTGAAGTTTGATCTTTACCATTAAGGATTTTCACTATTTTATTTTTGATAAAACCCTTGTCTAATAAATCATTATGAAGAGCTTTTCTTTCTTCATGATCTGATATCAACCCTAGCAGGTGAACTTCTGAAAGTTGCTTAAAGTCTTCAAATCCAAATATCCTGATGGCTGTTTCATTAGCAAAAAGAAACCTGCCTTTTTGATCAATCCGGGCTTTAAAAAATCCAATATTTAGGGTGTTAATTAACTTTTGATAATCTAATGTTGTGACATTTATACCTTTATCGATAGAAATATCCTTAATAACTAATATGTTAACTGTCTGGCCATAAAAAACAGTCGTTGAGCAGGTTACTAAAGCCTCCGTCAATCCGCCATTCTTTTTACCAATATTTAATTCATACTGCCCTTCTTTAATGGTATTCTGTGAAAATGTCTGCAAAATATTCTCATTATTACTTCTGCTGATGATTTCAATTAACGAACGCCCCGCTAATTCCTGTGAATCATACCCTGTCATTTTATTTATCACATTATTTGAGAAGCTTATTTTCCCGTCAATGAGCATGAGAATGCCTTCAGTAGCGGCTTCCACAAGAGTCCGGAATTTCTCTTTTGATTCATGTAAATCATTTTCTGCTGAAATTCTTTTCTTTTCAACATTAAGACTCTGTTTCAAAATATACATAAGCAGGAAGGCGATAAGTATTGATATACCTACCGAAATCCATAACATGCTTTTCGTTAACGTTGAGATTTCCCTTTTTACGTCTTCTATATAAATACCTGTACCAATAACCCAGTTCCAGGGTTTGAATACCTTAACATATGATAATTTGGGAACAATATGCAGCAAATCATCTTTCCATTGCCACATATAATCCACATATCCCTGCTGTGATTTTTTTACCGTGTTCACAAATTCAACAAAGAGTCTTTTCCCATGCGGATCCTTAAAATCAGTCAGATCCTTGCCATCAAGATCTTTTCTGAAAGGATGCATGATCATATTGGGTGTCATGTCAGTAATCCAGAAATAATCCTTGTTCTCTTCTCCGTATCTTAAATACTGTATTCTTGAAATGGCTGTCTTTTGAGCTTCCTCTCTCGTCAGTATGCCTTCTCTTTCATCATTTTCATATTTTGCAAGTATACTCCATGCCGAATTGGTAAGTTCTTTGATCATTTCTCTCTTCCCATTCATTATATTTTCCTGAAAACGAGGAATCACAATGAAGAAAATGGTGAGAATAAACAATAGAACAGAAAGGATTGAAGGAAGAATAATCCTTAATGAAAACTTTCTCATAATCAGCTATTATTATGTTGCATCTAGGATTATACTGTAGCCGTTTTTTTGACCCTCTGATGGTCTGAGGATGCAGTGGCATACTCAATGTAAATATATTACTATATTTGTTAACCACTACCAAAAACCCAAATGATGAAAAGCATTACACTGGCTATTTTCGGCCTATTACTTGTCATTTCCCTCCAGGCACAGGAACGATTCGTTGCACGTATCTCCTCTCCAAAAATTGCCGACCTCAGCCAATTCCTTAAACAAGGTTATGATATTGCTGCTTTTTATCCCGATAAATATATTGACCTTGTAATTAATCAGTCGCAGAAGCAATTGCTCGAAAACGAGGGATTTATCCTGAAGATTACCCAAACTGAAAGCCAGATGAGGGAAAATATGGTCACCGGAAAAGCCCTGGCCGGTTACCGCACCTATTCCGATCTCTATACCGAATTATTAAATCTTCAGACAGCGCATCCTGACATCTGCAAATTGTATGATATTGGTGAAAGCCGCGGTAAAGAGTATACCCAATCGGCTTACAATAATTATAAACATGAAATATGGGCCTTGAAAATATCAGATAATGTTGCTGTTGAAGAAGACGAACCGGGTGTTTTCTATATGGGAACTCACCATGCCCGGGAACCCATCAGTCTCGAAGTAGCCATGTATATCCTGAATTATATTGTTTCTAATTACGGAATCGATCCAACCATTACCAATGATATAAATAATAAACAAATCTGGTTTATGCCTTTGGTAAACCCAAATGGACATAAGATTGTGACTGATGAAGCAGACCTCTGGTGGAGGAAAAATATCCGGGACAATAATGCAAACGGCTTGCTTGATTCCGGTACCTCTGACGGTGTTGACTTAAACCGGAATTATGGCTGGGAATGGGGAGGAGAAGGAACCTCCACATCACCCACTGATATTACCTACTGCGGCCCTTCACCTTCCTCGGAACCTGAAACCATGTCAATGAAAAACTTAATGGACCAGCACCATTTTGTTGCAGGTATTACCTATCACAGCTACAGCGAACTGGTTTTGTTTCCTTATGGCTATGTTACGGAAGCCTTTGCTCCCGATCACTCAAGTTTGCAGGCACTGGCTGTAAGCATGGCAAACACCATTCCTTCTTCAAGTGGCGGATATTATACTCCTGATAAATCTTCAGGCCTCTACCCTGCTTCAGGGGTCACCGATGATTATGCCTATGGACAACGTGGCATTTTCTGTTATACCATTGAACTTGGAACCACCTTTATCCCTTCCGCCAGCCAGATCCCGGGAATTTGCTCAGGTAACCTTCAGGCTGCCCTCATCCTTCTTCACAGGGTGGATAAATCAACCCTTACAGGACTTGTAAAGGATGCCAATACATTTCTCCCGATAGAAGCAGAAGTGTTTGTTCAGGGAATTGACAATACAGGCGCATTCAGGGTTCCCTATACATCTGATGAAGCCTTCGGACGATATTACCGCATGCTGCCTGATGGCAACTACACAGTGACCTTTTCCTGCTTCGGTTATATCCCTCAGACCTTCAACAATGTGAATATTAATAACCTGGGACAAACCCTGCTGAATGTTAACCTGGTACCTGCACAGACGGTTACCGTCACCGGGACTGTCACCGACCTGGCAACAGGTTTACCTATACCGGGAACTACTATAGAAGTGGTGAACACTCCTTTGATTACTGCCACTTCCGGCACTGCTGGCGAGTATTCAATTGGCAATGTGCCGGAAGGAACGTTTAGTTTCCGTGTCAGTAAAATTGGTTATGCTACCATCACTCAGAACCTTACAGTGTCAGCTGCCAGCCATATCTTCAATTTCCAGCTGCAGGAAAGCGCTGCGTGGAGTTTCGAAACCGGGGTTTTTGAACCTCAGTGGACTTTTGGTGGCAATTTACCCTGGACCATTTCAACTGAAAGCCCTTATGACGGAAACTATTGCTCAAAGTCAGGAAATATTGCAGATAGTCAAAGCTCCGAAATGAGCCTGGAACTCTACCTCACTTCAGCCGGTACCGTTTCGTTTTTCAGAAAGGTTTCCTCAGAAAGCGGATACGATTACCTGAAGTTTTATATCGATAATGTACAGCAGGGACAATGGTCGGGGGCTGTTGCCTGGAGCGAAGTGAGCTATTCCGTAGCTGCCGGTTTGCATACCTTTAAATGGATTTATTCAAAAGATGGAAATACCGTTAGCGGAAGCGATTGCGCCTGGGTTGACAATATTCTCTTTCCACCTTATGCACCCATACCGGACCCTGCAAATATTGTGTTAAGCCCTTCTCAATTCACAAAAACCGTTGGACTGAATGGCACTGTCACCGATCTGTTAAGCATCTCCAATTCCGGGGAAACCGACCTTGCATTTACTGCCCAGGTTGAATATGCAGGAATGGCTGGTCGTTCCCAGGCAACAGTTTATCCATTAAATGCAAACTATAATACCGGAACCACAACCACATCTGCAAAAACCCAAACCAGCCTCGTGAAAGGATATCCAACAACTGAAGCAGGATGGATGAAATTTGACGTCAGTTCAATTCCTGACGGATCAACCATTAACTCAGTGGAATTCCATGGGTATGTGAATGCCACAAATTATCCATACTGGAATATCAATCCTGTAAGTGCTGATCCTTTAACCGCAACATCATCGGCTTTATATACTGATATTATGGCTGAATCAGCTACCGGTTATTACCTCTACCGTTCTGAAACCAGCACTTATGCTGCTGGTTGGAAAGTACACACTTTAGGTGGCAATGTAAATGCGAATCTTCAAACATCACTCGCACAGGACTGGTTTACCATTGGCATTATGGACAGGGATAACAGTGCTTCTTACTATATTGGATTCGATGGTTGGAATCAGACCAACAAACCCTACCTGGTGGTGGATTACACCTTTGTTCCAAGCTATACCTGGCTTAAAGTGAATGGATCGGGCACCACTTCCGGCACAGTGACACCGGGTAATAGTCAGTCGATCCCCTTAAATTTTGAAGCCGGTTTGCTTGCAGCAGGCACTTATAATGCCAATATCCGTATTACCAGCAACGACCCTGATCAGACTCAGGTACTGGTACCCTGTATCCTGAATATTTCAGCTGAAAGGAGCCTGCAAATCACGGTTTTACTTGAAGGTTTATATAATGGTGACGGGACCATGCGTAAGGCCCAGGATCTGAGTGGAGACCATTTCCCCGGGACTGTCGCTGATAAAGTGAATGTTGAATTACATGATGCCGCTAACTATTCAAGCATTGTATATTCCTCTGCCAATGTGGATCTGAATACCAATGGTGCTATCAGCCTGAGTATCCCTGCCACTCACAGCGGCTCCTATTATGTAACCGTGAAGCATAGAAACAGTGTCGAAATCACTACTGCAAACCCGGTTTCCTTTTCCGGGAGTTCGATTACCTACGATTTCAGCACTGCAGCTTCCCAGGCATTCGGGAACAACCTCAAACCTGCATCGGGAAAATACCTGATCTTTTGTGGTGATGCGAACCAGGATGGAGTCGTTGATTCAGCAGATATGACCGGACTTCAATCGGATGCCTCCGGTTTCATCTCAGGTTATCAGAATAATGACATCAATGGCGACGGAATCATTGATTCTGCTGACATGATATTAATGGATAATAATGCGAAAAATGCTGTAGGAGTGATACACCCTTAGTAGAAGTTTATTTTGTATAGAGGTTAATCATCCTTCTGGCATTCAGGTTTCCCAGCTTTTCTGCCATCAACCAATCCCGTAATGCTCCTTTTCGGTCACCGAGGGAGTATTTACAGGAACCTCTTCCTAGATAGGCATCGGCAAAAGCAGGATCAATAGTCAGGGCCGAATCAAAATCCCTTTTTGCTATTTTATAATTCCCAAGCAACGCATAAATATTGCCCCGGTTATTCAAGGCCTTGCTATAAAACGGGTCAAGGTTGATCGCGAGTGTATAAGAATCAATGGCTCCCTGTAAATCCTTTTGCCGGTATAATTCATTCCCCCGGTTAAAGTACTGCATTGCAGCATTCCTGTTTAACTGGGTCCCTTTTTCTTCTGCTTTTTCAACTTGCTTTTTATCCTTCCTCCCCTGCTTAATTTCAGATAGCGCCTGGGCGGCAATGATATCCTTCCCATGGGTTCTGGCCATCACTTCATCCAGGCATATCCCGGCGGAAAGAATGTCTCCACCCTGGAGAAAAAACATCCCAATGTTCCGGAAAAAATCCGTTGAATCATCCCTTCCTTTGCTTAACCAATCAGGGAAAGCCCTCCGGGCAGGATTCCCGGCAGCATATCTTTCAGGGGTGATTTGTTGAAACCTGAATGCTCCCAGGAATGTTGAAGGAATCAATTCAGGTATATCCCTGGCATACTCCTTTTCAGCCCATACCACAAATAGCCCATCAAGGTAAATCAATTTCCAGTCAGGCATTTGATAAAGCTGATGGGTCCATGGGTAGTATTTCAGGTAATTATAGACTATAAGCCGGGGATGATGTTTATTGATCAGTTTACCCAGCTTATTATTCCAACTTTCCATCAGTTCGAGATAGAGGGATTCATTCATCACCTCCAGCCGACCATCAATAAAAACCGGCTGGGAAAGTTTCCAGGATAACCAGCCACCTGTTCCAAGACTGTTCAGCAATTTCCCGTTTAATTTGTTTTTAAGAAGAAATTCTGAAGCATTCTCCGGCAGCTGATATTTGTTGATGCCAATTCCTGCTTTGTTATTGGTATGATCTGATTCATAGAAGGAGCCATTCAAGACCCGAAAGATTCCGGATCCAGACATAAATATCACGATCAAACCAACCGAAAAAACTAATGTTCCGGATCTGTAAAACCTCCATTTCACTGGTTGTTTCTTCGAAAAATATACGGATTCAAGATCCCTTAAAGATTCTCCCAGCACCGGGAAATTCATTATGGCAAAAAAGGGTATATTCCTAACCACCACAAGTGAAAGATATGTCGAAAGAAGCAATAATAACCATTCATGCAATCTCCTTTTTCTGTAGGTAAGCATATACAGAATAAAAGTTGCTGCCAGGAATACAAGGAACAGCATCTCAACAGCAGTATGCTTGTCTATAGCAAAAAAGGACTTGAATTCTGCAATATGCTGATGATAGATATTACTACTATTGAACCGGCTTAATAGACTAAATGGGAAAAACACACCATTGATGTGACCGGGATTCAGGAAGCAGGCTGCAAAAGCAATGAACATCCATAAGAACAGTAGCCAGTCCGGTTTCCTGTTTTTCCACCACAGACTGATGAAAAATATGCAAATGCCAGCCAATCCAAGAATAAAAAGCGAATGCACCTGGACCCAAACCAACATAATCAATGGCAGGAAAAATAAACGTTTCTTACCACGATGATAATATTGCTCAAGGATCAGCAGGATCAGGGAAAGGAATAGAAAACTGAAGATTTCCGGCCGAAGGATCAGCCTGGATTCAATGATCAGGAAAAAGAACAGCAATAATACAATGGATAATAATTCAGGAAGGTTGAAGTTCCGATATCGTATTAATGTAACACTGGCGAGAAATAAACCACAGACTATGAGCAGCAAACTCAATCCCTCATAACCAAGAACCCGGTAACAAGCATAAATGAAAACCTGGAAAGCCCAATGTGGATCTATATACCTGTTTTCACTTACGGTATAAGTGCTTTGGTCAACCGTTGGAACCTGAGCATTTTCAAGTATCCACCGGCCATATTTCAGGTGAAACCCAAGGTCGGGATCGGATAATTGCCTTGTTGATAAAATGATCACAAAAAGTATCACTATCCACAGGACTATTACCTTAAAAAATTTCATAAACTTTTAATGAAAGGCCTCGGAGAATTATTCCAATATTCAGTTACATCATTACTTACCATTTTGTTAAATCCGAGCGATAGTAAGATATTACTTTGGAAATCATCACATACCAAGCGCGCTTTTCTAATATTGATCTATCTTTTCACCAATTTGCGTTGCACAACACTATCAGTGCCAATGAATTCTATAACATACGCCGGCTCACCAGGCTTCTCTTCAAATTCCCTGAAAAGTATTTCAATTTTCAAAACATTAAGATTGGGGAAAGAGGCGGGGGGGGGGGGGGGGGCGGGGGTTCTCGGCGGCGGTCTGGAGCCTCTTCGTTTATTATTTACCCTTCCAAAGGCATGATAGTATTTAAGTTATAATAAAACGGGGCGGGGTAAATACCGTTTACTTCAGGAGTTAATTCGGGAGCATGGCATAGTTCGTTTTCCGGGTTTGGGGTGGGTTGGGGTAGCGGGGGGGGGCAACATCGTTAAAAAGCATCTTTGGTCTCTTTTACCTGTGAACCCTCTGAAATTACTATATTTTTCTATATTTGTTCATACCAGAACCCTAAACCCCTTCCCATGAAAAGATTTCTACTTCTCCTGGCTTTCAGCTATTTAATTTTCCCACTTTTTGCAGATGAACTGGTGCTTATCAGGATCAGGGATCATCAGAAACTTGAAGCACTCAGCAACGATGGCCGGCTTACCTTAAACTATTCTGGTCAGGGGTTTGTAATTGCCACACTTCATCAATCCTTTGAAAACGATTACATCTTACTTGAACCTACCGCATGGGAAAAGGGACAGGCCTACTTCCTCATCATTGCTCAGGAAGGCAATAACCGGGAGTACCGAAGCCAGGTAGAAAACATGGCAACCATTTTATTCCAGGATCCTGAAATAATGTTCATAAAAGCAAATGAACAACAGTTGCAGCAGTTGGAACCCCCTGTAAATGGGAGTCTGACCAGGATATTGAACCATAAGGTGACTCTTCCAAAAGAAACCAAAATGCAGGCATCAGCTGGTAAATCAACTGATCCATTCATTGTTGCCCGCATGGCTGAGGTGAATACCACCCTGATTCAGTCGAATATCCAACACCTGCAGGATTACGGGACCCGGAATGCCTATACGGCCCAATCGGTGCAAGCTCAGAACTGGATCAAGTTACAATTCGAAAATATGGGACTTAGCACTACCCTCTTCGATTTTACTATGCCCTCAGGCAGTGCCAGTGATAATGTAATCGCTACAAAAACCGGTACCCTTTATCCCAATGAATATGTGGTGATTGGCGGACATTACGATTCCTATACCGGTTCGAGCAGTGCCCCTGGTGCTGATGATAATGCAAGTGGAACCTGCGGAGTGCTGGAGGTTGCAAGGATCTTAGCCCCTTACACTTTCGACCGCACCATCATTTTCTGTGCTTTCTCGGGAGAAGAATATGGCCTTTATGGCAGTGCAGCTTATGCAACCTATTGTGACAATCTCAACATGGATATCATCGGTTACCTCAACATGGATATGGTAGGCTATCTTGAACCTTCCGGAAGCATCCATACCGACATGATTGCGCCTACCTCAGCACAATGGCTGGTTGATTTTTATACTACTGTTGTAAGTCTTTACCTGCCCACATTTACAGTCACTCCGGGAACCCTGACCGGAGGGGATAGCGACCATACCTCTTTCAACAACCATGGATATATGGGGATCTTTCCGTTTGAAGATAGCCAGAACTATAGTCCATACATACATACCGCCAATGATGTGATGGGAACCAGTGTGAATAGTATGGAGCAAGTAGGCGTTTTTACAAAGGCCATGGTAGCTACAACCATCAGCCTTGCCAACCTGGTGCCTCCACAGGCTGTTAGAATTCACGGGACAGTCACGGATTTCGTAACAGGCGCTCCTATCGCGGGAGCCACTGTTCAGGTGGTAAATACTTCCATTACTCCGGCGGTAACAAATGCAGCAGGAGGGTATACCTTTATCAATGTTGAAACCGGTTTCCAGACATTGCGTGTGAGTAAAATCGGTTATGCAACTGTGCAACAAACCGTTACAATTACTACTACAGATACAATTTTTAATTTCCAGTTACAGGAAAGCCCTGCCTGGAGTTTTGAAACCGGGGTTTTTGAATCCTTCTGGACTTTCGCAGGAAATTCCCCATGGACCATTTCAACAGAAGCACCCTATGATGGGCTTTATTGCTCAAAATCAGGTGTGATTGATCACAGCCAGTCGTCGGAAATGAGCCTACCGCTGAATGTCACATCAGCAGGCTATATATCATTTTTCAGGAAAGTTTCTTCCGAAAGCGGGTACGACTACCTAAAGTTTTATATCGATGGGGTGCAGCAGGGACAATGGTCGGGGACGGTAGCCTGGGGAGAAGTAAATTATGCCGTAACTGCAGGTTTACATACCTTCAAGTGGGTTTATTCAAAAGATGGTTCAGCAGTATCAGGCAGTGATTGTGCCTGGGTTGATTATATCATTTTCCCACCTTATGGACCCATTCCCGAACCTGCAAATATCGTGGTAAATCCCTCGCTGTTCAATATCAGTGTAGGATTAAACGGTGTGCATAATGACGGCCTCATGATTACCAATACAGGGGAATCCGACCTTACCTTCACTGCCACGGTTGAATACAGTGCTTCTCCCGGTAAATCATCGGCAACGGTTTATCCCTTAAATGCCAATTACAATACCGGGTCTACAACCAGTTCTGCCTTTACAGAAACAAGCCTGGTAAAGGGTTATCCTACCACCCAGGCCGGATGGATGAAATTTGATGTCAGTTCGATTCCTGATGGTTCCACCATTAACTCAGTAGAGTTTCACGGGTATGTGAATGCAACAAATTATCCTTATTGGAATATAAACCCTGTCACTGCAAACCCGCTTACTGCTACTCCATCTGCCTTGTATACTGATATTATGGCTGAATCCGCCGCCGGATATTACCTCTACCGCAGCGAAACCAGTACATATGCGCCGGGGTGGAAGACCCATATCCTGGGAGGTGCTGTAAATGCCAATCTACAGTCTGCATTGTCACAGGATGGCTTTACAATTGGGATCATGGATCGCGATAATAGTTCTACCTATTTCATCGGATTCGATGGCTGGAACCAGGCTAATAAACCCTACCTGGTGGTAGATTATACCTATGTTCCTGCTTATACCTGGCTGAAAGTGAATGGACTGGGAACAACCTCCGGAACCATACTTCCCGGGAATAACTTACAGATTCCTGTAGATTTCGACGCAAGTTCTCTGGCGGCTGGAACCTATACTGCCAATATCAGGATCAGCAGCAATGACCCTGATCAGTCCATCATACTGATTCCATGTACATTAACCATTTCTGCAGACCGCAATCTGCAAATTAGCCTTTTTCTTGAGGAGCTTTACCAGGGTGGAGGTTTGATGAGAAAAGCCCAGGATGCTTCGGGAGATCATTTTAATGGGACTGTTGCTGACCAGGTAAACATAGAATTACATGATGCCCTGGATTATAGCAACATCGTCTATACAGCAGGAAATGTAGATCTCAACACCAATGGCACACTTAACCTTCAAATCCCTGCAATCCATTCAGGTTCCTATTTTATAACCGTAAAACATCGGAATAGTATTGAAACAACTACCTCATCCCCTGTAAATTTCTCAGGAAGCACTATCATTTATGATTTTAGTACCGCAATTACCCAGGCTTATGGCAATAATCTGCTGCTATCAGGAGGAAAATTCCTGCTCTATGGAGGTGATGTAAACCAGGATGGAAATGTAGATTCAGGAGATGTGATCGTTTTATTGAATGACGCTTCTGCATTTACAAATGGGTATATTTCGAGCGATGTCAATGGCGATGGACTGATTGATGCTTCTGATATGATTATAGTAGATAATAATGCCAGCCGATTAATTCAGGCTATTTTACCGTAAAAGCAAGATTATTTACTATTTTTACATTTGCATCACTACTGTGATCATGAACTTGTTGTATTTTCTACAATCAACGGTAGAACTATTATTTTATTAACGCTATAAAATTTCAACTATGAAAGCAAATCTTCATTTTACAACCCTATTTATTTTTTGTCTGATTTTCATGGATCTCCATGCCAATAGCTGTGCTAGCGGATTATTTCATGACGATTTCACCTATTCAACAAATTGGCAAACCCAGGGAAATGGACAGATTTATATTGCCGATAGTGCCTGCCGGTTGGAGAATGCCTACTGTGGATCTTATAACAGGGTTTATAGTGTACTTAACAGATCTGTATCAGAAACTTACTGGAAGGCAGAGTGTGATTTTACTATCCTGACAGAAAACCCGGATGGTAATGGAACCGGATGTGTGGTAATGGCCTTAACAGCCGGAACTCTCGATTTCATGTCTTATGACATCACTCAGAACTATGAAGAAACTTACCAGGATGGGATAGCAGTAATTCTGATGTCGGATGGCTCAGATGACAACGATATCGATCATTGGTATTTTTTGATCGAAGGGAAAAAAGGCATAATACGTTCCTTTGATTTATCGTCTGTTATCTATGCAAATAGTGCCCAGTCACGATACTATGTGAGATTGGAAAGACTGAACATCGGCACAACTCAATTAAGCATCTTTTCAGATCCCGGTTTTACCCAGCACATTCCCGGTTCACCAGTAAATTTTGACATTGACCCCTCTATTTGCCGGCTCAATACCTTGCAACATGGAACCATCACACCCGGAATGTATTCAAGGTTAATCAATGCTACTTTCGATAATGACCTGGTTTGCGATGACCAGCTTAATGTTGGGACAGAAACCTTTTTAAGCAGCTTTAATTCCATAAATGTTTTTCCAAATCCGGGAACAACTGTCATTCGGTTGCAAACAGATAAAGGTGATGCCATTCCTGCAGGGACCCCATATAGGATTATCAGCCTGCTTGGCAAAGAAGTAAGCTCCAGGATCATGGGTATCGGGAACCAGGTAGATATCTCCGGTTTATCACAAGGCTTGTTCTTCCTGATCATTCAACACTCCCGCCGGACTTTCAGTATCCCGTTTGAAAAGACTTTTCCATAAAAGCGGATTAGATCTCTTTATTTTTTGACATTATCAAATCGCATATTTGTCCGACTTCCTGATTTCGGACAAATTCGAGTTTGTTAGTTTGTATTTATTAATTTAATTTTGTGTATATGTTTATTCTTCCTCCAAAACCCTTCATTTTTCATAGTAAAGTATATCGTTTATAGTTTGGCCCCGGAAAAATTGGTTTTTCTGGCCTTATTATAATTTTATATCTATCCATCAAACTTGTATTACATGAAACAACTCATCATTTCACTTGGGTTACTTCTGATTCTATCCCAAAATGTTAAATCCCAGGTATCTATTAATGCAGACGGTACTTCACCAGACAACTCAGCCATGCTGGACGTCAAATCAACCAGCCAGGGATTATTGATTCCCCGAATGACTATGGCTCAGCGAAATGCTATTGTTAGCCCTGCAACAGGTTTGATGGTTTATCAAACTGACAATCTTCCAGGATTCTTTATAATTCAGGAACAGCCTTCTACACCAGGGTGGGTGAGACAGGCTCTGGTTGGGGACTGACTGGCAATAGCAGGACTATGCTAGTACCAATTTATTGGAACGACAGATAACTTCACTTTTGATTTAGGGTTAATAACCAGAAACGGGTGGAATCGATTAAGCGCTCGATACCTCTCTGGGACCTCAATACGAATTTCAACCACAAATGGCAATAACAACGTTGCAATCGGGATCAATACCCTTTAAATTGTACCTGGTTAGAACAATTTCATCAATCGGACGCAAATACTTTAAGTCACAACAAGTCAGGTTCAAATACACTGCCCGGTTCGGCGGCTCTTAAATTAATACAAAGGATATAATAATACGGGCATCAGGGTAAGTTCTCTGCAGTCAAATACAACCAGGAACTTCAGAATAGTGCTATTGGAACCAATAACTCTTGAAAATAATACTACTGGTTAGAATAAATACAGCGATAGGAAATCATTCACTTTATTCCAACACAACTGGAAGAGATAATATGGCTTGTGGAAAAGAAGCACTTGCAAATAATACAACTGGATACCTCAACACTGCTAATGGATATCAGTCACTTTACTCCAACATAACTGGAAATGCTAATTCAGCAAATGGATATCAAACACTTTTCTCCAATACAGCAGGCTACGGGAATACTGCCCAGGGTTATCAATCACTTTACTACAACACGACAGGACAATTTAATACTGCCCAGGGTTATCAATCACTTAACTACAACACGACAGGGTGGCATAACAATGCCTATGGATATGTATCACTTTTCAACAACACGGATGGCGATTATAACAATGCATATGGTTCCTTTTCACTAGCTTACAATACAATTGGGAAGAAGAACACAGGTATTGGACACGGTGCACTTAATCATAATACAACTGGAAACAATAACACAGCCATTGGAGACGCTTCACTAAATCTCAATACAACTGGAAACGATAACACTGCCATTGGGGAGTCTTCTCTTATGAATTCAACAGGCAATTATAATTCAGCACTTGGTTCAAATTCACTAATATACAATACAACTGCTAAACAACTGAGTGTAGGTGTATCTGCTCTTCGTAATAACACAACAGGTGATTTTAACACCGCGGTGGGAACAAATTCTTTAATTAACAGCACAATTGGTTCTCATAATTGTGCAATGGGTGATTGGTCACTTTCAAGTTTGTCCACAGGATCCAATAATATAGGTATAGGATTCGACGCCCAAGTTCCTAATGCAGCAGGAGATAACCAGATACGTATGGGGAATTATGTAATTGGAGGATGGGAATCCAAAGTTGGCTGGTCCATAACTTCTGATAAAAGGCTGAAGAGATATTACCAAATCGGATCTTGGTTTAGAGTTTATCAACAAGCTTAATCCTGTTTCCTATACACGATTGAATGATGAAAAGCAAAAAACGGAATACGGCTTTATTGCCCAGGAATTGGAGGAAACGCTCCAACAACCTTGGAATCAGAAATCCTGGCATGATTACAAAAGATGATTCAGGAATGTATAGTGTCAAGGTACTAATGATCTTTTTGCACCCCGTGAAAGCAGCAGGAACAACAGGGTATTATTGAGGAAAGTAAAGCGAAGATTCAAAAACTTGAAGCAACGAATCAACAACTCGAAGAAAGGTTGAAGCTGATTGAAGAAAAATTAAAATAATTGAAAGGGGAAGAATGCAACTAAGGTTTCAGTTGTTCTATATTCCTTAAAATCAATACAGTTAATATGAAAAATGTATTACTCTTTGCAACTTTTTCCCTGATATTTAATCTTTCATCACTGGCCCAGGTAGCTATCAACTCTGATGGTTCCGATCCTGATAATTCAGCCATGCTGGATGTGAAATCCACTGACAAAGGATTTTTGCCACCACGCATGACAACCACTCAACGCAATGCTATTGCATCGCCAGCCACAGGTCTGGTAGTATTCGATACGGATTTTAACAGCCTTTTTACGCGCACCAGCACAGCCTGGGTACAGCTTGGTTCAGCCAGCACCTGGGGATTGACTGGTAATTCAGGCACTGATGCTACTACCAACTTTATCGGCACCACGGATAACCAGGATGTAATCATTAAAAGAAATAATGATAGGGCCGGATATATTGGAATATATAATACATCATTTGGTATAAGCTCTCTAAATCCTTCAAATACAGGGTTGTATAACACTGCCATCGGCGGAGGTTCACTCTTATCCAACACATCAGGAAATAATAATACGGCAGCAGGAAATGGCGCGCTTTTATTCAATACAACAGGATATAATAACACAGCTATTGGGGGAAACACTCTTCTTTCCAACACAAGCGGTTATAATAACACTGCTATTGGCAACCAATCACTCTACTCCAACACAACAGGAATTGATAACACTGCAAATGGAGTTAACGCACTTTTAGTTAACACAACTGGGAATGGTAATACTGCGAGTGGGAAGGATGCTCTTGCAAATAATATAACCGGTTTTTTTAACACTGCTAATGGCAATCAATCACTCTACTCCAACACAACGGGAAGTTATAACACTGCTAGTGGTTCATTTTCACTTTTTCATAACACTACAGGGATTCAAAACACGGCAATTGGCTACTATTCACTTGTCAACAACACAACAGGAAACAATAACACAGCAAATGGATACTACTCACTTAATAACAACACATCAGGAAATCAAAACACTGCGGTTGGCAACTATTCACTTAGTGACAACACAACGGGATATAGCAACACAGCCATCGGGGAGAGTTCACTTTTAAAAAACACAACCGGTTTTGCTAACTCTGCTGTTGGCAGCCATTCATTCACCTACAACACAACAGGAAGTTATAACACTGCTAATGGATTCTATTCACTTTATAATAATTCAAGTGGGATTGAAAATACGGCTGTTGGTGTCTATTCACTTTTTTACAACACAACTGGAAACAAAAACACAGCAAATGGTAGCAAGTCCCTTTATACCAACTCAACAGGAGTTCAGAACACAGCCATAGGCGAGTCTTCTCTTCATGCAAATACAACAGGCAATTATAATTCAGCACTCGGTTCAAATTCACTCATTTACAATACAACAGGTCAGCAAAATGTGGGTGCAGGTGTATCAGCTCTTCGTAATAACACAACAGGTGATTATAACACCTCAGTAGGGACAAATTCTTTATTTAACAGCACCAGCGGTTCTTATAACTGTGCTTTGGGTGAGTATTCCCTTTCGAACAACACCACTGGCTCCAATAACATTGGTATTGGGAATAACGCCCAGGTTCCCAGTGCGGTGGGAAACAACCAGGTTCGCATGGGTGACGGGTACATTTCGTATGCAGGAATCGAGGTCGGCTGGTCTATAACATCTGATAAAAGACTGAAGGCGGACATAAAGAAATCGAACCTTGGTCTGGATTTTATCAATACCCTGAATCCTGTATCCTATACACGCCTGAATGATGAAAATAAAAAAACAGAATATGGCTTTATTGCACAGGAGGTGGAAGCAGCTTTGACAGATGCCGGATCTGTGAATTCAGGCATTCTTACCGTTGATGATAAAGGATTCTACAGTATGCGCTATAATGACCTGATGGCACCCATGGTTAAAGCCATCCAGGAGTTGACCAAACAGAATGAAGAGCTCTTAAAACGAATAGAACAACTTGAAAATAAATAATCAATACTCCTATATCCTCTACTATGAAAAATCTATTTCTACTGGTATTGCTATTTTGTGGTATTGCTGCCGGCGCACAGGTTGCCGTAAATACCGATGGTTCCACCCCCGATAATTCAGCCATGCTGGATGTGAAATCCACCACCCAGGGATTCCTCTCACCCAGAATGACACTTGTTCAGCGCAATGCAATTATTAGTCCTGCAACAGGCCTGATGATCTTTCAAACTGATAACGTCCCCGGGTTTTACTATAACTCAGGAAGCAGTTCCACCCCGGTATGGGTAATGACAGGTACAGGTTCAGGATGGAGCTTGACTGGTAATAGCGGTACATCAAGTACTTCCAATTTCATTGGAACAACTGATAATGTAGCACTCTTATTCAGGGTTAACAACCAGAAAGCAGGTGGGATAGACCACAATTTATCAAATACTTCACTTGGATATCAGGCTTTAAATACGAATTCTACCGGGAATAGTAATATTGCTATTGGCAGGTCGGCTCTTCAACTCAATACCTACGGATCATTTAACTGCGCTACAGGAACAGATGCACTAGGTCAGAATACTTACGGAAGTTCAAACACGGCAAACGGCTTTGGTGCCCTGGCCAGTAATACAACTGGTGGTGTCAACACTGCTGTGGGTAATTATGCGCTACATTTTAGTACCACAGCATATTACAATACTGGAATTGGTGAATCATCTCTTTACCTAAATACAACAGGTGAAGATAATACGGCGATTGGATATAATGCTATGTATTACAATACCGTAGGAGATAACAACGTAGCAATTGGAGCAAGTGCCTTAAGTGATAACAAAGCAAATAGCTATAGTGTAGCTATAGGAACCTGGGCGATGGGGCATGCAGATAGCCGGATAACCGGCAGAGCAACCTATAATACCGCTATTGGATATCAAGCACTTCTTGGCAGTAATGTTTCTTCAAACAATACCGGACAATGGAATACAGCGACAGGCTATCAATCAATGTTGAATAACACTTCCGGTAGCGGGAATACCGCAACCGGAGTATCTTCATTATTATCAAATACTACAGGCTCAAATAATGCGGTTTATGGGGGCAATACATTGGCAACCAATACAACCGGCCAGGAAAATGCTGCCTTTGGCAACTGGGCAATGGAACTTAGTGAAACAGCAAATTATAATACAGCCTGTGGTTCACATGCATTAAGGTCAAATCTGTCTGGTAATTTCAATACTGCTGTCGGTCAGAATGCACTTTATTTTATTACATCAGGTGGATATAATACCGGCTTGGGTGAGAATGTTTATCCAATCTCCGGAATACTAAATAACTGGACAGGTATAGGTTCAAATGCAGGAAGTTCACTCAGTATAAGCAATTCAGTAGAACTGGGCAACACTTCCGTTACCCGTATCCAGGGCCAGGTACCAATGTCTTTATACAGCGATGAGCGTATCAAGGATAATATTGTTGCCAATGTACCCGGACTGGATTTCATCCTTAAACTTCGCCCGGTTACCTATAATCTGAACATCCACAGGCAAAATGAAATTCTGTACAAAGGCCAGAAGAATACCGAAGACTGGACTGGAAAGTACGATATCGAGAAAGTCAGAATGACAGGTTTCATTGCACAGGAAGTTGCTAAGGCATCAGCCGACATAGGCTATGATTTCAATGGGGTGGATAAACCGGAAACAGCTGATGGATTGTATAGCCTCAGGTATACAGAGTTTGTTATGCCACTGGTAAAGGCAGTGCAGGAACAACATGCCGTTATTGAATCTCAGAAATTTAAAGAATGAAGATCGCAGACTAGAGAAATTAGAAATGCTTATCTGCAGGTAATGACTTTCAACTGTTTTGTTTCAAAAAGAACCAAATTAAACTTTTATACGAACTTTTAGAAAAGACTTGAATGCAGAAACAAGCTATTTAGGAAAAGTTTTTATTTCTTTTTATGGCATTAGCCAATCAGCTTATGGCTCAGGTTGCCGTAAATACTGATGGTTCCGCCCCCGACAATTCAGCCATGCTGGATGTGAAATCCACCAGCAAGGGGTTGCTTATTCCCCGAATGACCCTGGCTCAACGCAATGCAATTATTAGTCCGGCAACAGGCCTGATGATCTTTCAAACTGATAACGTTCCCGGATTTTATTATAATTCAGCTTCCCCTGCAAGCCCGGCATGGGTTATGACAGGGACTGGCTCAGGATGGGGACTAAGTGGCAATAGCGGGACTTCTTCTAATACTAACTTTATAGGAACTACTGATAGTCAGCCTCTGATTTTTAAAGTTAACAATCAGAAGGCAGGTAAAGTAGAGTATAATACACAAAACACTTCATTTGGAACGCTAACGCTTAATGTTAACATGGGCGAAAACAATACAGCTGTAGGATATTATGCACTTAGTTCAAATGATAATGGTTATTTTAACACTGCAGTGGGATCAGAAGCTCTTAGTAACAATATTAGCGGAAATTCAAATACTGCTATTGGAAATAGCTCACTTGCTAACAACACTACCGGTGGTAAAAATACTGCTATTGGAGAACAAGCCCTCAGGTTAAATACTACAGGGGGCTATAATTCAGCCACTGGTTTTTATGCTCTCTTATCAAATACTACTGGATCTGATAATACCGCTTTTGGCTATGGAGCTTTGTATCATAATAAATCAAATAATCAAAGCACTGCAATAGGATACAATGCCATGTTTTATGCCGATAATAGAACAACAGGAAGAATTACCTATAATACCGCTATTGGATATGAAGCACTCAAAGGGAGTGCGAGTGCTGCAAATAATATTGGTCAATGGAATACAGCGGCAGGTTATCAATCAATGTTGAATAACACTTCAGGAAGCGGGAATACAGCAACCGGGGTATCTTCTTTATTAGCAAACACTACGGGCTCAAACAATGCGGTTTATGGCGGCAATACTTTGGCAACCAATACTGCCGGCCAGGAAAATGCTGCCTTTGGCAACTGGGCTATGGAACTGAATCAAACTGGTAATTATAATACTGCCTGTGGTTCTCACTCATTAAGATCAAACACAACTGGCTATTACAATACTGCTTTGGGATACCATGCATTGTATACAAATACCACGGGAAGCAACAATACCGGCATAGGTGAATATGCATTCCCAACTTCAACTGCAACTTCTAATTGGACAGGGATAGGGTCCAACGTAGGCAGTTCGCTCAGCATTAATAATTCTGTAGAACTGGGCAACACTTCCGTTACCCGGATCCAGGGCCAGGTCCCAATGTCAATATACAGCGATCAGCGTATCAAGGATAGTATTGTTGCCGATGTACCCGGACGGGAATGCATCCTGAAACTTCGCCCGGTTACCTATAATCTGCACATCCACAGGCAAAATGAAATTCTGTACAAAGGCCAGAAGAATACCGAAGACTGGACTGGAAAGTACGATATCGAGAAAGTCAGAATGACAGGTTTCATTGCCCAGGAAGTTGCTAAGGCATCAGCCGACATAGGCTATGATTTCAATGGGGTGGATAAACCGGAAACAGCTGATGGATTGTATGGGCTCAGGTATACTGAGTTTGTCATGCCATTGGTAAAGGCTGTGCAGGAGTTGAATGCCGTTAACGAAGAACAGAAAGTTCAGAATGATGAGCTGAAGCAAACCATTGTTTCTATGAGCGCCTCTATTGAAGAGATGAAGGCTCAGAATGAAAAGCTAATGCAAAGACTCGAAAAACTTGAATCCAAATAAGTCCTGTAAACAAGTAAGACCCATGAAAAATCTACTACTTATAATTCTCCTTTCCTTTGGATTAACGGTAGGCGCACAGGTTGCCATTAACACCGATGGATCTACCCCCGATAATTCAGCAATGCTGGATGTGAAATCCACCACCCAGGGATTTCTCTCTCCAAGAATGACCACTGCCCAGAAACTTGCCATTGCTTCACCTGCAACCGGACTTCTGGTTTTTGACACAGATTTGAATCAGTTTCAGGTATATACCGGAGCCACAGGCTGGATTTCACTGCTGGTTTCTTCTTCAGGATGGCTTACCACCGGAAATTCCGGCACCGTTGATGCGACAAATTTTATTGGTACTACGGATAACAAACCTTTGAATTTCAGGGTGTTTAATCAGAAAGCCGGCAGGATTGACAATGGATTGATGAATACCTTTCTGGGATATCAATCTGGAAATTCCAACACAATCGGTACAGTGAACACCTTTTTTGGATACCAGTCTGGTTTTGCCAACAACAGCGGAGGTAATAATTCAGCCTTTGGTAATCTTGCACTCAAATCGGACATAACAGGCAACCATAATACGGCAATCGGAAATGAAGCCCTTAACAGTGCAACCAGCGGACTAGGTGCAACGGCTATCGGCTCCAGGGCAATGTATTATGCGAACAGCAATGCGGGCTTAGGCACAGTTGCAAATGTTGCTGTCGGATTTGAAGCCTGCGCGGTTCGACTGCTCCTGCATCCAACACAGGCAACAACAATACGGCAATCGGCTTTCAATCCATGCTCAATAATACAATTGGTTCAAACAATGTAGGGCTTGGAACATCCACACTATTTAGTAACCAACTGGGAAGTCAGAATTCTTCAGTAGGATATAACTCCCAATATGCCAATACACAAGGCAGTAATAATAGTTCAGTGGGTTCCTACAGTCTGGCCTCCAACACAACCGGAGCAAGCAATACTGCTGTTGGACAGGCAGCGCTTTACTCCAATACAACCGGATCAAGTAACCTGGCTATCGGGCAAAATGCACTTTATTCATGTGTAACAGGGAGCTATGCCACAGCCGTCGGAACCAATGCAATGCAGTATGCGAATAATACAACCTCATCCTATAACAATTATAATACAGCATTAGGTTATGAAGCTTTAAGGGGATCAGTAACGGCATCTGCCAATACAGGCGGCGGAAATACAGCCTCAGGATACAGGTCGATGAGGACCATTACCACCGGGAATATGAACTCCGCCTTTGGACATGTGAGTATGTCAAATATCACAACAGGTTCATACAATCAGGCTTTTGGCTATCAAAGCCTGGGAAACAATACAACGGGTACCGACAATAATGCTTTCGGTGGCTATTCACTTGGTTTGAATACTTCCGGCATTGGCAATGTTGCTATTGGGAATAATGCAATGGGTCAAAATGTGACAGGGGGGCAGAATGTCTCAATGGGAATAAATTCCCTTTTTTGGAATGTTGCCGGATCACAGGCAACAGCTGTTGGAGCCTATGCCATGTCCAATGCCAGCAATTCAACTGTAGCTTTCAATAATTCAAACGTGGCTGTAGGATATAATGCGCTAAAAGGTTCAGATAATCCGGCATCTAATACAGGTAACTATAATGTTGCTATAGGGTCCAATTCATTAACTGTTACCTCAAGCGGAGGAAAAAATATTGCAGTCGGAACCTCCGCCCTGGGTGCCAACACTACCGGAAGCAGCAATATTGCTGCCGGGTACAATGCTCTTCAGTATAACCTGTCCGGCAACAATAATATAGCCGTCGGACCTCAAGCCCTTACCATGCTTAGCAGTGGAGGTCATAATATTGCAATTGGATCATTTGCTATGTATAATACCTCTACAAACAGCGGGAGCATTGCAATAGGAGACTCTGCACTCTTCCTGCTAAATGATGTGAACTCTGAGAAGTTTCTCACAGCAATTGGTAACAGAGCACTAAAAAATAACACCACTGGATCACACAACACAGCAATAGGAGACAAAAGCCTACCAACAATTACTCAGGTGTAGGGAATACTGCCTTAGGTGTCATTACATTACTGGCCAATCAGTCAGGGCACTATAATACTGCTGTAGGATTCAATGCCCTTTACGGAGTGACTGTACAGTCGAATAACACAGGCCTGGGAACTTCTGCAGGAGGAGCTATACTCAAGTTCAAATTCAACTTTTATTGGTGCAAGCAGTGGAACAAATTTAACGGGACTGCAAATAGCACAGCCTTGGGATATAGTGCTGTTGTGACAGCCTCCAGCCAGATCCGCATTGGGAATGTGGCAGTTACCAGCATTGGCGGATACGTCGGCTGGACCAATGTTTCAGATGGACGTTTCAAGAAGAATGTGAATGAAAATGTTGCCGGATTATCATTTATCAGCAAGTTAAAACCTGTAACCTATACCCTGGATCTCGAAGGAATTAATGCATTTCTGAAACCGGAAATGACAAGCAACCTGCAGGAAGCTGGCGATGATTCTGGCATTAAGGAAAAGGAACAGATTTACTACAGTGGATTCATTGCACAGGATGTAGAAAAGCTGCGCAGGAAACCGGGTATAATTTCAGTGGGGTGGATGCTCCGAAGAACGAAAAGGATCTGTATGGATTAAGATATTCGGAGTTTGTGGTTCCCCTAGTAAAAGCAGTGCAAGAGCTGAATAATACCAACCAGGAACAGAGTAAGATGATTAAAGAGCTACAGGCTGAGGTAGAATTGCTTAAAGCACAGATGCAACAAGCCGGGATAAGCAAATAGTTTTATTCTAAAAAGAGTTCGTGAAGAAGTCCGATTTTCTGAAGTCGGACTTCTTTGTATAGTATACCGAAGCTGAATAGGTTTGCGATCCGCCAACCGGCGGAGAAATTACTCTTCTCGGCATAAATCATTCTAATCAGCTTTGCGTTTGCAAACCTGCCAAGAATGAGTATAAATTAAAAGTTTATATTTATTTTTGTGCATATGTTTTTCCTTTAATACCAAAAACCCAATCTGGTTTCAAAGGGAACAGCTTTAAAAGTTCACATTTATAAATCCCCTCCAAACAAGAGGGCGAATTGATATTTATTAATACACATTTCATGAAAAAACTAATACTTACGCTTGGAGTTCTCATACTCTTGACCTTGTCAGCAAAAACACAGGTAGCGATTAATACTGATGGTGCAAGCCCTGATAATTCTGCCATGCTGGATGTTAAAGCCACAGATAAGGGTTTTCTTGTTCCCAGGATGACTCAGGCTCAGAAAACATCTGTTTCAAATCCTGCAACGGGGCTTATTATCTATCAAACCGATGGCTCCACAGGGCTCTACTATAATGCCGGGACAGCTGCAGTACCCGACTGGATTAAGGTTGGTTCAGGTAGCGGGCAATGGACAAGCAATGGCAGTAACCTATACTATAGTGCAGGAAATGTCGGGATTGGCACGAATGCCCCGTCAGCATTGCTGGAGGTTAATGGGGATGCTAAATTTAACGGGCATACAATTGGAAGAGGTGGTGGGAATATTTTAAATAACACCGCAATCGGAAGTCATGCTTTATACGATAACGAGACAGGGAGTAATAACATTGCTATAGGAAATGCTGCACTCCGTTTGAACAAGGCCGGTTCCCGGTCAGTCGCAATTGGTGCTAATGCATTGTATAAATCAAATAACCTGTTAACTCCCTATAACGCTGACAATATTGCGATAGGTTATTGCTCTATGTTAGGGCCATCATACATTGGAGGCAACATCACCGGTATTCAGAATACAGCTGTGGGTTCAGAGTCATTAGAAAGAATATCCTCAGGCTCTTCAAATGTGGCAGTAGGTTATACTGCAGGATATAACACCTCAAGTGGATTTCAGAACACTGCCGTCGGAGCCAGTTCTTTAACACAAAATGTAAATGGCTCGTATAATACAGCAATTGGCTATAATACTGGCCCAAATACATCGAACCTGTCCAATACAACCACCCTTGGTATCGATGCTTCTGCCACCGCTACCGACCAGGTTCGCATCGGCAATGTTTTTGTTAATTCTATCGGCGGCTATGTCAACTGGAGCAATATCTCCGATGGCCGCTTTAAGGAAAACCTGAGTGAAAATGTACCGGGGCTTTCCTTCATTACCCAGCTCCGTCCTGTTACCTACCGCCTGAACCGCAATGCCATCAATGCATATATCGGGGTTGATGCTGCATACAAAGGAGAGGCGATGAGTGGAATCACCTCTGGTTTTGTAGCCCAGGAAGTGGAGATGGCAGCTCAGCAATTGGGATATGATTTTTCAGGAGTGGATGCTCCGAAGAATGAGAAGGATGTGTATGCCCTGAGATATTCAGATTTTGTGGTGCCTTTGGTGAAGGCGGTGCAGGAACAGCAACAGCAAATCACAGATCTTAAAAATGACAATACAGAATTGAAATCAGTTATTGAAGAACTCAGAGCGATCAACCTTGCAATTGAGCAAAGGCTTAAAGCGCTTGAAAGCAATCCGGCGAAGTAATTATTATAATATCAATACAAACCAAAGATCTATATATCTGTTAGATTAACCATCAGAGCAATAGGGAGAAGAAGAAGGAAATGAACCTCCTTCTTTTTTCTTAAACTGGTCAGAAAATGAACCTGGCCAGAGTCACCAAACTTCCAAATCCCATATAAAAAACGCCAATGAAAAATCTCTTTATTATTGCTGCCCTTCTTCTTGGAATCAGCCTGCAGGCGCAGGTTTCAGTTAACACTGATGGCTCTGCTCCTGATAATTCAGCCATGCTGGATGTAAAAAGCAGTGATAAAGGGATACTGATACCCCGGATAACATTCGCACAGCGGAATGCCATTGTGAGTCCGGCTAACGGTTTAATGGTTTATCAGACGGATAATACACCCGGGTTTTATTACAATGCAGGAACATCTGCAAGCCCTGCATGGCAGATTGTAGGAACGGGCTCCGGATGGGGACTGGCTGGTAACAGCGGGACTGCTGCAGCATCCAACTTTATCGGGACCACCGATAACGTGCCTCTCACATTTAAGGTGAATAACCAGGTTGCCGGTAAAATTGACCCTGTCTCCAATACCTCCCTGGGCTATCAGTCGATGAACATCACAACAACAGGCATTGAAAATGCAGCATTCGGCTATCAGACACTTTCGACCAATACCGTGGGTAACCAGAATTCGGCATTTGGATTTCAATCGTTAAAATCAAATACCAACGGTAACTATAATACCGGAATTGGCCATTGGGCGATGTATTCCAATACCGTTGGCGATGACAATGTGGGTGTTGGATTGATGGCTTTGTTTACAAATTCTTCAGGACATCATAATTCGGCACTGGGAAATTTCTCACTTCGTTACAATACTAATGGCTATGGCAATAGCGCATTTGGCTTCAATGCTTTATACGATAATACTTCAGGACTTAATAATACTGGTCTCGGATTGAATTCACTTTCCTCCAATACCCTGGGAAATGACAACACAGCTGTGGGAAATTCATCCATGCTTTTTAATGTATCTGGAAATCAGAATACTGCATTTGGTAGTTATTCCCTGTATAACAATGCAACAGGTTCAAACAATACAGCAATTGGCTTTCAGTCAATCTACACAAGCAATTCTTCTGCCTACAATGTTGCCGTTGGCTATCAATCCATGTTTTGGACGAGCAGTGGCGACGAAAATACCGCCATTGGTTATCAGTCACTTCTTACCAACACAACCGGATACAGCAATGCTGCGGCAGGAATGCTGTCGATGTACTACAATACCACAGGGTATAGCAATGCAGCATTCGGGGCGAGGAGCTTGTATTCCAACACATCAGGCCACCACAACACCGCTATCGGGATGATGGCTATGCATGATAATACATTTGGTTATTCAAATACTGCCATAGGGAATGGCGCCATGTCGTTAAATACAAATGGCAACAATAATACAGCAGTTGGAACAGGGGCTTTGGCTTCCAGTTCTTCCGGAAGTGAAAATACTGCGATGGGAGTAAATGCCCTTGGAGGCAATAATACCGGTAACTACAGCATTGCCATTGGAGTGAACGCCCTGGGATCAAGTGCCTGGGGAAATGACAACACCGTGGGTGGCCATGCGGCTATGTATTACAACTTTACCGGCAATTACAATTCAGCCTGGGGACGAGAAGCCCTGTTGAACAGCACTTCAGATCATAATACCGGACTCGGGTACCATTCTGCCTGGGTTACAACCACCGGTTTTCAGAATACTGCCCTTGGATCGAACTCTCTGGTTAACAATACTACCGGTTCCTATAATACAGCAATCGGCTATAATACGGGCCCCAATTCAGCAAACCTAAGCAATACCACAACCTTGGGAATTGATGCCCGTGCTACAGCAACTGATCAGGTTCGCATTGGGAATATTTTCGTCAATTCCATCGGCGGCTATGTAAACTGGAGCAATATCTCCGATGGCCGCTTCAAGGAAAACCTGAGTGAAAATGTGCCCGGACTATCATTCATTACACAGCTTCGCCCGGTTACCTACCAACTGAATCGTAACGCCATCAATGCTTATCTGGGACAGGATGCATCCTATAAAGGCGAAGTCATGAGTGGAATTACTTCGGGATTTGTTGCCCAGGAAGTGGAAAAAGCAGCCCAGACTCTTGGATATGATTTTTCAGGTGTTGACGCACCTAAAAATGAAAAGGATTTATATGCATTAAGATATTCGGATTTTGTAGTACCATTGGTGAAGGCTGTTCAGGAATTGAATGCAGCAAATCTATCACAACAAAAGTTTATTGAACAACAAAAAATTGAACTGGCAGAAATGAAATCGAGACTGGAAAAGCTGGAGAACCGTTAGCAATTATACTCAATCGCAATGAATTAGCCCCAAAGGGGAGCCATTGGTTCAAAGCAAGATTCTTGCAGATTGAGTTATACCGGGGCGCACTGGTATTCTCCGCCAGCCGGCGGATCGCAAAATAATTCAACAACGGTAAACAAGAAATTCCTGGCATTTTATTTGGAATTCCTTTAATTCTATAGATGAAATAGTATGCGAAAGAAATACATCTGCTTATAAAGGTATATCTTAGAAAAGAATTAAAAATAATTGCAGTGTTTCAAAAAAAAATTCAATTAATAATTTTTCCAAATTAATTTTTTAATGATTCCAGTCCTTTGTCAGATAAGGGTTTCAATTATTTCCATTATAAAGTTTCAACGAAAACACCGATAGATAATTATAAATCAAGTGTATACAATTATCAGAATATTTCCTTATCTTTAAAAAAACTTTAATTTAGCAGTCATAAATAAATTAAAAAACAGGTATGAAGGCCATTAAATTTTCAGAAAAAGAATTAGAACTCCTGAAAGAACAATACCGCGAAGAGCTTGCCAGTGCTCAAAATTATGTTGAACAAATCAGGGAAATTCTAAAAAAATTAGGTTCTACACCAAAATCTCAAAAGAATTATCTGATGAGAAACCAGTAAAAAAAGAAAGAAAAAAAGAGCAAAAGAATAAAGCAATTGAGGTAAAAGTGCCAAAAAAACGTGGCCGTAAACCCAAAAGTCTGACACAATCAATAGCAGTGAAACCTGTTGTTGATGAACCAAAGACACCAAAAGTGCCTGGTAAAAGAGGCCGCAAACCAAAAGTTGCAGTCGCTGCTGTTGAATCTCCGGTAGTTGTTGCACCTGTGGCTCCAGTTAAAAAAGAGAGAAAAAAGACCGCTCCAAAAACTGTGAAGGTTACTGAACCGGTGGTTAAAGCAAAGCCCATCAAGAAACCGGTGGTTAAAAAAGTAGTAAGTGTTAAAGCCTCTGTGGGTGCAACACCTTCGAAGCCTGTGACCCAAAACGTTACTGCCCCTGCTCCAAAACCCGAAAAAAAAACAGTTAAGAAAATTGTTAAAAAAACAACTCCAACTAAAAAGGTAAAAGATGCTGCAAAGCCTGCTGAACCAAAGGTTGAAGGAGTTACCCCTCCTGCTGAAGGAACAAAATAATAATCTATTATTCCGAATAGGAAAAAAATAGAACTTCTTTGCCATCAAAAATGAAAAGCCTGCTATATTCGGCAGGCTTTTTAATTCTGTGCTATTTCATTTTGTGACTCCTAAGAATTCGGATGTTAAGGTATTTCTGACGCTGCAATGATACCGCTTCAAGCCAACAGCTTCTCATAGGGAGCTCTTACAAGGATATCCAACATTCACGCTCTAATGGGATTCATCATTTTTCCCATAAAAAGGATACTTCCATTTTTATTATCCCTGATAACAAAAAGAAAGGGGTGATCTGCCCTGAATTCCTTTGCAATTTCAATGGGCTTGGCACTTGTTTCCTTTACCATAATAACCGCTGTTGCAGCAGCAGCCTCTGTTCCCGCTTCATCAAGTTTTATAAATGCCTGATGGATCACCTTACTGATATATAGATCAGCAGCCGGCGACATGGCAGAAAAATCGGAAACAAATGGTGTGAAAGCATCGGGCATTCCCATGGAAGACAATTTTTCTTCCAGGTTGAATTTCGTTTCCATTTTGAATTTAGGAATGGAAACACTTACTTCCTGATTCATCATAGCAGTGGTCACAGAATTGAAATATTGATAATTGAATTTTTCCTCCAACCTTTTTATGCCTTCTTTTTCCCGCGGAAGAAAAATGATCAATGATGCCCGGCTCCCCTCATATGGAATTTCCAGCGCTTTCAATTCTGTGTCTTCATAATAATTATAGCCAGACAAGTCATTCATAAAGGGAAAAGTAACCTTCTCCTTTCCCGACAGGTAAAAGTTTTTTTCATCCGACAAATGTTTCATAAATGGATGGTTCCATGCACCATAGAAATAGATGGCATTCACCAGTACCAGTTTTGTATCCGGCGATAAATCATCAGGATTCAACAGGTTCTTGATTTTATCTTCTGTCTTCTCTTCCACCCAATGATTAATGTTGAGCCTGGCATTTTCTCTTTCAACTTCCTTCGAGAAATCCACATTCTTTATTTCAGGATTATACGCTGATGAAACAAGGTCGAGATAACTTTTATGAAAGGGATAATCCGCTTGTGCCCATAGTCCATTGGCCGTTCTTAATTTAAATTCAGTGTCTTTTTCTGAAATCAATTGATGGAGCAGCTTCTTGTAGTTATTATGAAAGTCTGCACCTTCACCAAAATAAAGTGTCTTTCGCATTTGCTCTGCAGTGCGCGATGAAGCCCCGGCGTAGGTCATGGCTAATGCTGTTGAGATGCTGAAAGGTGAATAAAAAAGATTGGAAGAAGATTGATTTCTCAGCTGATGAAACAGATCAAAAGAAAACTGATTATTACCGGCTACAATTTCCTTCTCAGGAGGTTCACTTTGTGAAATCAATGGAAAAAGCAGGAATAGCAATGGAAGGAGCAGGGTTTTCATAATTCAGAAGATTAAATTGCATTCATAAGATGCAATTCAATGGAAATTCCATAATGAAGACCAATACGAAAAGAATGAAATGTGATAGAAAACTCTAAATGCTGATTAAATAAGTATTTATCCTTTGTGGTTTTTGTGGATCATTTGTGGTTTTTGTGTTCGCTTACGGGCTGACTGGATTTACTTTCTACTGGAAAAAAAGTATTCCAAATAAAAAAAAGCACACAAATTTCACAAATGAAACACAAATAGACACAAATGATTCTTCGTTCGTCAGATGATAAGTAGGTGGATATTCAGAATACATTATGATGAAAAAATAATAAATATTAAACACTAAACGCTAAATTAATAAGTACTTATGGGTGGATAATTTATGGTTTGTTCCCTGACTCTAATCACGAACAGTGCAATTATCCCTTTGTGAAATCTACGTGACTTCGAGGTTTTGTGTCAAAAAAAATCCCGACACTAACAATGATTTCACAAAACTTAAACTGTCAGTCAGAAGGAAATAGCTTTTTTCTCACGATTGCTTTTCAAAGCAGCTTCGATCACGACCATTACCTTATAACCATCAATCGCGGTAACCGGCATGGGTTGATCATGGCGTAATGCCCCGAACACACCCTCATAAAAAGTCATATAATTCCCCTGTCTTGAAGGAATATAATCCCTGATGGTTTCCCCATTCTTTGTGTAATGAATCAGTCCTTTGCCTCCATCAGCCTCTTTCCCCCATTCGGAACCTTCTGGTTTAAAACCTTTTAAAAGCATCTCCTCCTGCACATCAGCCCTGGGTTTCAGAAATGAGCCCAGTGTGCCATGAAGTACATGCGAATATGCAGGTTCTTTTACAAAAAATCCCGACTTCAACCGGACTCTCTTATCAGCGTAATATAAAAGGATATCGAAATAATCATCTACCAGCGATTGCTTGCGAGTGATTCTCAAGTCTGCAAAAACAGCTTCTGGCATGCCGAAAAGGGAGATTGCCTGATCAATGGCATGAGGGCCTAAATCCATCAGCAAACCGGCACCTGCATTGGGTTCTTCTTTATGTTTCTTAGGGCTGACCTCCGGCCGATATCGTTCAAACCTGATTTCAGCTTCAATAATATCACCAAGAACCTTTGAGTTCAATACATCTAAGGCTGTTAGTAATTCACTATCCCAACGGCGATTCTGGTACACCCCGATTTTTAATCCTTTTTCTTCTGCCAACTTCGCCAAAGTTATCGCTTCAACAGTAGTGGTCGTAAAGGCTTTCTCAACAATGATATGTTTTCCGGCCTTCAGAACTTTTGAAGCATATTCGAAATGGGTGTAAGTTGGGGTGTTGACAACCACCAGTTCAATATTTTCATCAGCCACGACTTCCTCCAGGGATTCATAGGATTTAACCCCGGGATGATCCGCTTCTATTCCTTTATGGTTCCTCTCCCATGCACCAATAAGGTTAAATCCGCCATGAACCGACAGAAAAGGAGCATGAAATACTCTCCCGCTCATTCCATAAGACAATAAAGCAGTCCCGATTTTTTTCATACAAAATAGTTTCAGATGCTTGCCTGCAAAAATGCAATTAATGTCTGAAAATACACCGGATTTCTTCATTTTGCTGAAAAGTAAAACCGGCGTTTGATGTAATGAATGTGTCCGACTTCCTGAAATCGAACTTATATTTATGTTATTTCATATGTAGTTTCCTATATTTGTATTATAAAACCCAAATTCAATTTTTTTTAGTTACAAATCTACTGGTATTCCGGCAGCTTTTTTCAAGCCATAGTGTTGTTTTTCAGGCACTACTGTCAGAATCTGTGAAAAATAGCTTTATGAAAGGCCTTACTCTACTACTCCTCTTTCTGCTCACCTGCTCCTTATCTTTTTCACAAATTGCAGTTAATAATGATGGCACCCTGCCTGATCCTTCTGCAATGCTGGATATAAAATCCACATCGAAAGGGATGCTGATTCCAAGACTGACAACATCCCAACGTGATATGGTTGCCTCTCCTGCCACAGGGCTGCTCATTTACAACACCACTACCTTATCTTTTGATTATTATACCGGCTCCGGCTGGATAAAACTTGGAAAGGCCCTGCCAGAGGGAACCCAGGCAGGGGATATGCTTGTTTGGAATGGAAGCGATTGGCAGCCAGCTTCTTTTAAATATTATCACCTTGATCGTGATGGTGACACTTTTGGGGATCCGATCACATTAATTTACAGCCCGGTTCAACCTACAGGATATGTTCTGAATGACTGCGACAATGACGACAATGATCCTTTTTCAGGTGGTGGAGTCGTGAGAACTTATTACCCCGACAGAGATGGTGACGGGCATGGCGATCCAACCGGAACTCCTGCCCAGGGATGTATTGCTCCCCCGGGTTATGCGATGTTTAGTCAGGATGATTGCGATGACAACAATCCTCTTGTTTTTCCGGGTGCTGCTGAGCTCTGTGACAGCATCGATAATGATTGCGATGGAATTATCGATGAGAAGGTTACGCTGTTCATTGACCTTGACCAGGATATGTTCGGAGATCCCGGTAATTCAATTCAGTCCTGTATGCCTTTTCCTGCAGGATATGTTACAAATTCAATGGACTGCGACGATACCGATCCATTGACAAATCCGATGAATCCCTATGAAGCCTGTGATGGCAAGGATAATAACTGTAATGGAGATATTGATGAAAGTCCAACATTTGCTTTCTTCGACGGTGATTCTGACGGTTATGGAGATATTAACAATCCGATGCCATGGAACTGTGGACAGGCCCTGCCCCCGAATTATTCATTCAGTTTTAATGATTGTAATACCGAAAATCCTGCCATTAACCCTGGAGCAACAGAAATATGTGATGGAATAGATAATGATTGTGATGGCCAGGTAGATGAAGATGTAACAACACTCACTACGTTTTATGCTGATGCTGATAACGATGGATTTGGAGATATTGCGGTGACAACAGAAGCTGCTGGTTGCACCCCTCCAGCCGGTTATGCGAGCAATTCCATGGATTGTGACGACAATAATCCAAACATGAACCCTAATACTCAGGAAACCTGCAATGGAACTGATGATAACTGCAACGGAGTGATTGACGAAGGAGTGGCCTCTAACGGAAGTACCTCTTATTGGGATTATGACGGTGATGGATATGGTGATGCAAATCAACCGTTGACCCTTTGCTATGCCCAATGGGGTTACGTTGCCAATGCCGGTGATTGTGATGAATTCAATCCCGCTGTATATCCTGGTGCCACAGAAATTTGCGATGGGATAGATAATAACTGCAATGGACAGGTTGATGAGGATGTGGTTCTGCTTACCTGGTATTTCGATGCCGATAATGATGGCTACGGAGTGAATGATAACACAATTCAGGCGTCTTCTATGTGGGAATCCTGTTTTCCTTAATAAGTCCCGGTAATCCTGAGGATTGCGATGTTACAATGATTGCAATGGGAATGATTGTAATGACAATGTCCCCAATCCTACCATCTGTATCCAGGTGCCACACGATGGTTTGGAAATCCGGCAATGTCGGCTGTTTGCAATGGCCCCCGGATATGTGTAAGTGCAACTGACTGATGGATGATAAGGCAGTTCATTCCCAACCCAACAATCTGGCAATATCGCAATAACTGCGATGGGCTGACAGATGATAATATGCTCTACCCTGGCAGATGCGATGGTGACGGATATGGCCTTCAGTTTCGTGACGGGATGCAACCGGTTTACCATGCAAGGGGATATGTTCCAATCCGGCGATTCATCCTGATGCGCCAGAAATCTGTGGTAACGGTATCGATGAGAATTGTGATGGATATATTACCAATCCGACCATCTGGTACCTGGATGCTGATAACGACGGTTTTGGGAATCCGGCAATAAGTCAGAATGTCTGTGATGGACCGGCTGGCTATGTTTCAAATAATGCCGACTGTGATGATAGCAACCTGGTGGTATATCCGGGAGCGACTGAGGTGTGCGACGGCTTCGACAACAATTGCGACGGCTTTATAGATTATCTTGTCGTTGGAGCTCCCATTTGGTACTTGGATAATGATAACGATGGTTATGGAACAAACAACTATTTTTACCAGGGTTGCACAGACAGGAGTTTCAACTAATGGTGATTGCAATGATTCCCATCCTTATGTTCATCCTAATGCACCAGAAATCTGTGGTAACTCGCTTGATGATAATTGCAATGGAATATTTGATGAAGCAGGATGCCAGTAATCCAGACATGTTGACTTTGATTGACCATATTTTATTAATGAAATATCCCTCTAATGAGAACTCGGATTTACTCTCTCCTGACTTTTTTAATCCTGGGCATCACAGGTTTTGCCCAGGTAGGTATTAACACTGATGGTTCCCTACCCCACAATTCAGCAATGCTGGATGTGAAATCGACAGGGAAGGGTGTTTTACTCCCACGAATGACTTACAATGAATTGGTTGCCATCAGCAGTCCGGCGGAAGGCTTGATGGCCTTTTGCACCGATTGTGGGCCCAGTTCCACTGGAACCCTGGTTATCTATTCGAGTGGTATTTGGAACACTCTAAATGTTAACTGCTTAACCCCGATTCATCCTATTGCAGGGTTGCATGGAGTAACTTCCTACCAGGTTCTATGGGTGTGGAGTACAGTACCGGGAGCAACCGGTTATAAATGGAACACCTGGAACAATTATTCGAATGCAACCGACATGGGCACCACCACCATGAAAATGGAAACCGGACTTGCCTGCAATACAGCATATGACAGATATGTATGGGCATACAACGCATGTGGACAGTCAGAGCCAGTGATCCTGAATCAAACAACAATGGTGGCTTCATCACCGGTTTCGGCACTCTAATGTTACCAGTCCTAACCAGGTAGTATGGAACTGGAATGCAGTTCCCGGGGCTATCGGTTACAAATGGGGTACTACGAATGTTTATGCCAATGCAACAGATATGGGGACGGCAATTTCCAAAACCGAAACCGGTCTCACCTGCCAGACGCTCTATACCCGATATGTGTGGGCATATAACAGTTGTGGATACTCCAGTCCAACCACCCTTGCACAGACCACCTCTCAGCTGCCGCTTGCACCTTTTGCAGCGACCCACACTTCAACCTCTTCGCAAATAACCTGGAATTGGAACCCTGTAACTTCTGCCCTTGGCTATAAGATCAATACTGTTAATGATTACACCACTGCAACTGATCTTGGCCTGGTTACATCAAAAACCGAAACCGGACTCCCATGCAACACTGCACAAACACGGTATATCTGGGCTTATGGCACTTGTGGAAATTCGACAGTTACAACAATGACATTTTCTACTGTTGCTGCACCTCCTTCAGCAACTGCAGGAACACATGTACCTACAACCACTTCTATTGTCTGGAACTGGAATACAGTAACCGGTGCCACCGGATATAAATGGAACACCACAAATAATTATGCCACTGCTACGAACATGGGAACAGTAACGAGTAAAACTGAGACTGCTCTTACCTGCAATACTCCTTACACCCGCTATATCTGGGCATATAATTCATGTGGAAATTCAATTGAAACTACCCTGGTTCAATCGACATCCATGAGTAATATCCCTGCAACACCAAATGCCGGGACACATTCATTTACAGCTACTTCAATTACCTGGAAATGGAATGCAGTAAGTGGAGCAGCAGGATATAAATGGAGCACATCCAATGATTATTCTACTGCTACAAATATGGGAACGGCAACCACAAAGGCTGAAACAGGACTCTTTTGCGGAACCACCTATAACAGGTATGTATGGGCCTATACTTCCTGTGGGGTATCGGTTCCGGTAACCCTGACCCAGGCAACTGTTTGGTGTTTATGGACCTGCGGCGATTCTATTACTGATGCACGTGATAATAAGCGATACGCAACCGTTTCCATCAATTCAAAATGCTGGATGGCTCAAAATCTGAATTATGGAACAAAGATCAATACTACCGTCAATCAGACCAATAACTCCTTGCCTGAAAAATACTGCATCGGTAATAATGAATCAGCATGTAGCACTTATGGGGCACATTATCAATGGGACGAAATGATGAATTATACGGTTGCTAGTTCTACCAATCCTAGTGGACGACAAGGATTATGCCCTGAAGGATGGCATATCCCAAGCGATGCTGAATACTGTGAAATGGAGACGTTTCTTGACCCCACTGTGAGTTGCGCCAGTTATAATTATGACCGGTACAGATGCTGGTGGACAAATGAAAACTACCGGAACTTCACAATGGGATTCACCAAATACAGGCGCCACCAATGCAAGTGGTTTCAGTGCTCTTCCAGCAGGAACTCTTGGATCGAATGGTAACTGGACTGGTGTACATACTTTTACACTATTCTGGACCACAAGTGAGGTAGTCACTACAGGTGACATAGCCGCAGCCAGCCATGAACTCCGAAATGACGCAGCCCAGGTAGGACGGTATTACCACTATAAGTCAGATGTTATGTCCGTTCGATGTGTAAGAGATTAAAACTGAGTTATTCATTGACTTTAAAAGACATCACTCTTTTTGCTTTACAAACTTGTATTACACAGTCATTCTATATGAATTCAAAACTAAAGACTTTATCACTGATTCTGTTATTCTGTCTGATTGAAATGCATTCATTTGCCCAGATAGGAATTAACACTGATGGCTCAAACCCTCACAATTCAGCCATGCTGGATGTAAAATCCAATAGCAAGGGAATCCTTCCTCCACGGATGACATACAGCCAGATACAGGATATTCAGTCGCCGGCTGAAGGGCTGTTTGTTTTCTGTACCAATTGCGGTCCCACAGGTGACGGATCACTTGCCATGTTCATGGGTGGAAAATGGAATCTGATGACAAGTTCTTGCTTGCCTCCCGCTCCCCAACTCAGAGGCACATATTGCCGGTTCCAGCCAGATTACCTGGAACTGGGAGCCAGTGCCGGGTGCAATGGGTTACAGGTTCAATACCTGGAATAACCTTTTGACTGCTATCTTTCTCGACACCAATAGTTTTTATATTGAATCATTCCTGAATTGCAATACATCGGAAACCCGTTACCTTTGGGCCTATGATGCTTGCGGAACCTCCCTCCCGTCATTTATCCCAATCAACTGCGGTAACCCCTGCCTTACCTGGTGCTGGAGTCTCTTTAGCATATCCACACCAGATCACATGGAACTGGACAGCCTCCCAGGGAGCAACCGGATACAAATGGAACACCTCTAACAACTATGCAACTGCAGTTGATGTAGGGAATAATCTCACGAAAACTGAAACCGGACTTAACTGTAATACTGTGTATAAGCGCTATGTATGGGCTTATAACAGCTGTGGGAATTCCAATGCTATCTCCTGAAACATTTCAACAACCACAGCACCCACTTCTCCTTCAGCCGGAACCCATGTGGCTAACACAACTGAAATCACCTGGAACTGGAATCCGGTTACAGGAGCCGCAGGGTATAAATGGAATACCGTGAATAACTTTGCTACCGCCCAGGATATGGGCACATCAGCAACAAAAACTGAAACCGGATTAGCCTGTAACAACAGTTTTACCAGGTATATCTGGGCTTATAGCAATTGTGGGAATTCTGTGGTAACCCCAATCAGTCAGTCCACAATTAAACTACCACTTGCTCCTGTAACTGCTACTCATTCTGCTACACCGACTTCTATTATCTGGAACTGGAACCCGGTAGCCGGAGCTGCCGGATATAAATGGAATACGTCAAACAATTATGCTACCGCCCAGGATATGGGAAGTGCAACCTCAAAAACAGAAGGTGGTCTGGTTTGCAATTCCCCCTATACCCGTTATGTATGGGCCTATAGCAGTTGCGGTTCATCAATAGCCGTCGCCCTCACCCAGGCTACTCCCATGACGAATATACCAGCAGCACCGGTTGAAGGTTCACATACATTTTCGACCAGTACTATCACGTGGAAATGGCTGGCTGTTTCAGGAGCAATCGGTTACAAATGGAATACAGTTAATGACTACGCCTCTGCTACTGATATGGGATTACTTCTCCAAAAGACAGAAACCGGGCTTTCCTGTGCAACTACCTATAACCGTTATGTGTGGGCTTACTCTTCATGCGGTTATTCATCCGTAACCCCGATTTCCCAGACTACAATCTGGTGCCTCTGGACCTGTGGACAACCGATCATTGATTCGAGGGATGGGAAGGAGTATAACACGGTGCTCATTGACTCTCAATGCTGGTTGGCTGAAAATTTGAACATTGGTACGCGAATCAATGGCTCTGATAATCAAACCAATAATGGAGTGATACAGAAGTATTGCATGAATGATCTCGAATCGAACTGCTCAATATATGGTGGACTATACCAATGGGATGAGATGATGAATTACACTTCATCAAGCAGTGCGAATCCTAGCGGCCGGCAGGGTATTTGCCCGGAAGGCTGGCATATCCCTTCCTTAAATGAATTGTGCCAGATGCAAACTTTCCTGGATCCAACTATGCTATGCTCAACTGATGATGCGAACTCGGTACTGATGTTGGTGGCCAAATGAAAGAAACAGGCACCCTACACTGGATGTCCTAACACCGGAGCTACAAATACCAGCGGATTTACTGCCCTGGGTGCGTAAAAGGAATTTTGATGGCACTTTTTCTCTTAACGCTTCCTCTTTTCGGTCTTCCAAGATAAGTGTCGTATTTGGATTTGATAGGACCAATTCTATTGTTCTTAATAATTATTCATCCAAAATCAGCCATCTTCAAATAACATCCAAAGATTTAGGAAATTCAGTAAGGTGTGTAAGGGATTAAACATAACCTTTTAAATGAAATACAATTTTCGCTTCCTTCTGATATGGGTTTCGTTTCTTTGGGGAAGGAGATTCGTAATACATTCGTGAATTCGTGGCTTAAAACCTTCCTTTAATGTTGCCACGAATGCGCGAATAAAAGAACGAATGAGATTCGTAATACATTCGTGAATTCGTGGCTAAAAACCTCTCTCCCATTAAGATTGGAATCAACCTAAAAGTATCCTTTTGTAGTTCAGTCTAAGTTCTCCAAAATTAACCAGCAGGGCTAGTTTATTCTGTGAGACTTTCAGGTAATTGATGCACTGTGCAATAAATCCCTCCGGAATAGAAGAGACTCCTTTTACCTCCAGGATAATCCCATCGTAAACAACAAAATCAGCATAAAATCGATGAGGCAAAATAATATCCTTGTAATTCACAACATACTCTTTCTCTCGCTCAAATGGAATATTTGCTTTTTTGAATTCATACTCAAGGGCATCCTTATAAACGATTTCCAGGAATCCGGCCCCTAATTGATTGTGCACATCCATACAAATACCAATAATGGAATAGCTTTCGTCTTTTAATACTATATCGCTCATAATTAATATATTAAATAAATAATACCTTCAAAACCAGAATAAAAAAATGCAACGAATACACGAATAAATGTAGGAATAAAATTCGTTCTACATATGTGCATTAGTGGCTAAAAACCTTCCCATTTCAAGTAATGTTGCCACGAATGCGCGAATAAAAGAACGAATGAGATTCGTAATACATTCGTGAATTCGTGGCTAAAAAACCTTCCCATTTCTTTAATGTTGCCACGAATGCGCGAATAAAAGAACGAATGAGATTCGTAATACATTCGTGAATTCGTGGCTAAAAACCTTCCCATTTCATTTTAATGTTGCCACGAATGCACGAATAAAAGAACGAATGAGATTCGTGATACATTCGTGAATTCGTGGCTTAAAACCTTCCATTTTTAATGTTGCCACGAATGCGCGAATAAAAGAACGAATGAGATTCGTAATACATTCGTGAATTCGTGGCTTAAACCTCTTCGGTTCGGTGAACTAACCACCAGACGTTTTGCCTCCGGAAATCCCGAAATAACCGGCCAGCAGGCCAAGCCCCATCACCATTGCCTCATTGAATCCGCGGGTTTCAATAGAAAAGCCAATCAGCACAATCCCCAGTCCCCAGTAAGCAACAGCAGCAATTAATCCCAAAATGCTGCCCATAGCCAGCGGACGAAAACGCACCTTTTTCTTTCCCAGCAGATTTTTACCCAGGGCACCAATCAATCCTCCCAGCAAGGCAAGCAAAAGGAAAAGCCATGGAAACACTGCTTTCAGCTCAAGGACATTACTTCTGTATTTCTGATTGACCGCCTTAATCTCAATATTTCCAATACTTTCCGACCGCAAGTTCACAATTGTTGGCTGATCACCAACCACTACAATCCTTGAAGAATCAAGGCTGCCGAGAGAGGTTTCAATCCCCAAAGGAATGGCCTTATTCCCGGAAACACCCTTCAGAGAAATATGAACCGGGATGGTCTGAATGCCCATGCCCTGTATCCGGGTACGCGCAGAACTCAATACAATAGCAGGTTCTACACCTAGTTTCTTTGGATATCCCAGCGGATTGCTCACAGTAAGTATCTTCACTTCCACTGAATCCAAGGCTTCAACAGACTGAACACTTATATCCAGGGGTGGCCAGTTTATGGATTGAATTTGCAATGGTTTGGAAATGGTACCATATGAAACCAGTATTTCTTCCGGATTTGACAGTTTCTTCTGGCTGGGTTGGGAGGTTCCTTCATTGTTCACTTCTAAGGGGATAAACCGGATACTCCCCTCAAAAAGTTTCCTTGCAAAATCATACTTCAGCGGAGCTGCATCAATAAACAGAATCCTGTAAGCAATCTGCAAACCCGTTACTGATTCCTTGGCATAATACAGTTCAGGAACCATGAAGACCCTTTCATTGCCTGTTGTGTTGATCATGCCCTGAAGCACTGATTGATCAACACGGCTGATAGCTTGCCCGGTTTGAGCCACCGCCTTTTCCTCCCCTTCCTTAAGCCTGAAACTGCTGACTCGTTCCACCCTAGCCGAAGTGTCCTTAACCTCTGTTAGATCATTGCTTACCTTAAAGGCCACTTTCTGCTGCAACAACTGCGGACTGATCAGGCGTTGCCTTGTAATAGTACGTTGGGCATTTAAAAGTGTGGAGATAAATAGTATTAATATGATGGAAAAACAGAGACTTTTCATGGTTGATTAAATTGGATTATAAATACTAAAGATTTCATTCCCTTTCATTCAAACGCACTGAATCCTACAAAAGATAAAGTTAAACAAATAAAACTCCCTTTTTGATCAGTCTTATTGGATGGAACCTTAAGTTGTTTTATAAAAACTCTATGTTTGGATGAGCCAATTCTTGTTTGCCTGATCCTTTAAACATAACGCCTACTGCTTGCTTTCCCCTGCTTTGGATGGAGAAAGAATAAAGTCAAGGGTTAAGCCTGGGAATTAGCACAAAAAGTGTGAACTCCCCAGCCTTCGGTCAGGGATTACAGGTTATGTATAAAGCTGAAATGAATAGAAAAGTCAGTGAATTCATACAAATAAAGCAGCCTTCTTTTTGAGAAAACCTTTTGCCAGAATTTAGGCAGAAGAAATAAAGGGAATTCCAGCTATAGGAACCGAGTTTAAAGACCAGGCTTATTACTGAATAATCAGGCTCCGGGTAATGGAACCTTTATCGGTTAACAAACGTAAAGTGTAATTTCCTGAAGTTTTTCCCTTTAAAGAAATACGGTAAGTAGTTTGAAAATGACCGGGAATAAAAGTATCTGTATGAATGCCCTGGCTGGTAAATATTTCCACTTTGTACACCTTGTAATTGCTGGCTTCTATAAATACTTCATTATGTGCTGGATTGGGGAATAACATTATTCCGCTTTCTGAAATAGGATCCTGGATTCCCGAATAAAGCTGAATATACACGTATTCGCAGGAAGATGCCGTATTGCATGCATTTGACACGGTAAGGCAAACCAAGTAATTCCCGGCTTCGGAATAAATGTGGACAGGATTAATTTGATTTGAAGTCTGACCATCACCAAAATCCCATAAAACACTTTCAGCAGATAAAGCAAGATTCTCAAATTGAACCGCAAAATTTCCCTGATAATTATAGGTAAAACTGCTGACCAATGGCTTGAATACATCAATCCTGTCACAATAGGTATCCTCTCCACATTCATTTTGAACAGTAAGGCAAACCAGATAATTCCCTTCATTTTCATAAATATGGGTCGGATTCTGTTCCAAAGATATTTGACCATCCCCGAAATCCCATAACCACGAACTTGTCATCCCGTTTCCATGATTTGTAAGATCAGTGAATTGAACCGGTGAATAGGTACAGAAGGTGGTGGTGAACGTAAATAATGCTGCTGGAACAGAACCCACAGAAACAAGGTGCGTCACCGTATTGAAGCAACCCAGGGTATCGGTCACTGAAAGCGATACAGTATACAATCCTGATTGGTTATACATATGATCAGGTTTCGGAAGAGTAGAGGTGCTTCCATCCCCGAAATCCCAATACCAGGTAGCAATGGATCCGGGATTCATCACCATGGTATCCGGGCTGAAGTGAATTATTTCCCTCATGCAAGCGGTTGAATAGGTAAAATCAAGCGACAAAACATTACTGATTACCTGCTTGACAATGGTATCTGTACAACCTGAAAGACTGGTTACGATGAGGCTGACATTAAAAGTGCCTACAACGCTGTAAATATGTATAGGATCAGAAAGCAAAGAGGTATTATTCACACCTGATGCCGGATCACCGAAATTCCAGTTCCAGCCAACGATATCACCTCCTCCATTAGGTGATGAAAGGTCGCCGAAAACCACTGCCTGGTTTGCACAGTTAGCGGAATAAACAAAATTTGCCTCAGGAACTGGTGTGGTGGCAACAACCTGGGTTCTTGTGTTGAGATATCCCTGGTTGTTAATGGCTGTGAGTGAAACATTGTAAGTCCCGGGATAGGAAAACAAATGCTGAACATTGGGATTATTAGGGAAATTAATGGTATCAACTGCTGAACCATCACCAAAGTTCCAGATCCATTGCTGGATGTAACCCGAAGCTGTGCTTGATAAATCAGTGAAATATACGGCCTCATTTGAACAGCCTGCATCGGCAAAGAAATATGCATTCACAAGATTTTGCGCATAATGCAGTAAAGTAGGCAATCCTACTTTCGATAAGCCGCTCCCAAGGGAAATGGCTGCATCTGCATAATTACATGCGGTTCCTGATAATTCAGGAGAATTAATCACTCCTAAATTAGAACTTCCTGTATTAGGCCTGTCGTAAAGGGCAACATATATCTTCCCGTCCGGGCCCAGTTGCATAGCACCGGGAGCCATAACAGGAGTAGCAATTAAGATGTTCGTGTAAACCGAGAGGTCAATCTGGTAGATCTGCTTAATATCATAGGATACATTGACATAAAGTTTTGAATTATCGCCCGAGAATTCCACTCCATAAGTTGCATCCGGATAAGAAAAACCCTGGTTGTAAGAGACCATTCCCGTAGCCTTATCAAAATGATAGATTTCAGCTCGCTTTTGATGGTAGGTAGCCATAGCCAGCAAGCTACCATCAGGTGAAGCCTTTAAACTGCCCTGGGGCCCGGTGATTGCAGGCCCTGTGGCACTAACCACCGGATTGTTAACAAATCCTGCTGAGGTGATCAGGTAGCTTTTGAAAATATTGTTGTCTCTTTCATGAATAATGACCCAGATATCCTGTTGATTTTCATGAAAAACTGCAGACATTTTCTCCGTACAACCCTCCTGAATAAATACATTTTTCGCAGTGACTGCACCTAAACCATTGTTCTGGGTCATATCTACAATTGAATATGAAAAAGTGCCATTGCTGTAAGCATAATCCAGTGTAAAAATCAGGTATTGTGCATTGGTACCAGGAAAGGGAATTATAAGTGCCGATTGTGTAGTATGAGAGTTGCCCATCAGTCCAAATCCGTTATTCATGATGTTGTGATCCGCATCGTACACCATTACACCATCCGTGTAAAACAGCAATTCACCACTACTGTTACACATTGAAGCTGTCCCTTCAAAAGTATCCAGCATACCATCCTCAAGATAAACAGGTGAGCCTGTGTTAAAATCAAGTCCGGCATGGGTACCGAAATACCATATGTTCCCCTGATTTTGTGCTGAACCAAAAAGAAATAGAAATAATGCGATGATAAGAAAAAATGATTTCATAGCCTGGAAATTAGGATTATCAAACAAATATAGTGATGAATGATATTTAAAGATAATGATTGCTTTCAAATTATGAAGGTGCCCATTTCCAATGTGTGCACCTATTTTCACAAATTTGATGAATTGGCAATTTAGACCTGAGTATTCTTGCAAAAGTGTGACTGAGGCGTGATTGTAATCAGTTTCTCCCAGGCTGCGCCAGCCACAAAATGAGCATTCATTCGAAGACCCAGTGGGTAACTGTTTTCCCATATAGGTTCACAGCAGATTATTTCACCGCAATGACGCGAAGGATGCGCAAAGACGCTATCGATTGTATAAAATGACTATATCCTAAAAACCATCAAATTTATTTCTAGAATCCTTACTAATAGGCATGAGACTACCTTCGACATCACCAGTGAAATCCCTGCCCGACTGTGAATACAGTCGGGGAACCTGGATTTAAAGTTTAGCATTGAACTACAGGGTGTGTGATTGGGGAAATAAAAAAAGCAGCACTGGGGGCCTATTTAGCGGGGTGTGATGGGTAAAAGCAGCACTCTCGCGCTGCTTTGTAGCCCCACCAGGAATCGAACCTGGATTTAAAGTTTAGGAAACTTCCGTTCTATCCATTGAACTACAGGGCCTCCATTGTAATTTACCCCTGGTTTAAAGTTTAGTCCCGTCGCTTTACGGGATATCCATTGAACTACAGGGCAAAAAGTAACCTTTTCAGGTTACTGAATATATATTGTGTCCGTCATTTGACGGAACGTAGGGCAATCTGGTCGTGAGCCCGGGGACCCGCCCGATCCAAAAAGCGGTGCAAAGATAATGAGATTACTTTAATTTTTCACTATGTTTGTCAATCCTATGGCCGAAATCAAATGAATGGTAACGATCCACTAAGGCTCCTCCGGAATGGATTGCTGTTTAGTCAGAATATCCGTCTGACCAAACCCCTTCTCAAACTTATGCGCCTGAACCGTCTTGAGGATCTCATGTCAACCGGTTGCGGCGGACAAGGGACTACTTTCATTGACCAATTGTTCCGCAAGCTTGAAATTACCCTGGAAATCAGTCCCGACGACCTGAACCGAATCCCCAAAACCGGGCCTTTTATCGTAGTAGCCAATCATCCTTTTGGCGGACTTGATGACCTGGTTTTACTTCGCATTATCTCAGGAATCAGGCAGGATTTTCGGATTTTCTCCAACCCTGTACTGGAAAAATTCAATTGCCTCGAACCTTACTTCCTTCCGGGTACAGCATTTTCATCCATCGGGAGCCACCGATCCACAACAGAACAACTTCTGAACATAGCTCATTACCTGCAATCGGGTGGTTGCGTTGGAATTTTCCCTTCCGGTAAAGTGTCCGGCTACGATATAAACTCCAATAACATTACCGATTCCAAATGGGGTAACCCGGTACTGAGATTTATCAGGAGTTCGGGTGTGCCAGTAGTCCCGGTCTACTTTAAAGGGGGCAATAGCCTCTTTTTCCAGTTGCTGGGAATGATCCACCCTTCCCTTCAGAAATTCCAGCTCTCATCAGAACTACTCAATAAAAAAAATTCCTCCATCGAACTACGTATCGGCAACCCAATCCCTGTTAAAGATCAGCAGGAATTTACCGATATCGAGCGCTTCGGAAGGTACCTCCGCGCTAAAACCTATGCCCTGGGAACCTCTCTTGAAGTGAAAAAATTCTTTACCAAAGTGGACGAACATCTCCCAATAGCAGAGGAGATCATAGCCGCAATCCCTTCGGAAATCCTACATGCCGAGATTGAAAAACTATCCCATGACCGGCTTTTATTCGAAGTTGCACCGTTTAAAGTGTATTGTAGCCCTGCGATTGAAATCCCTAATCTCATTCTGGAAATTGGAAGACTTCGCGAAGAAACATTCCGTCAGGTTGGAGAGGGAACAAATAAAAAAATCGACCTGGATGAATATGACCTTTATTACAGGCACCTTTTTATCTGGGATACAGAAGCCCTTCAATTGGTAGGAGCCTACAGACTTGGAATGGGGGCTGAAATCCTTGCCAAATACGGGATAAAAGGATTTTATATTCACAGCCTTTACAGGATCAGCGAAGGACTGCGGCCTGTTATGGGGACAGCCATCGAACTTGGACGATCATTCATCGTTGCTTCGTATCAGCGTAAACCCCTATCTTTGTATTGCCTTTGGAAAGGCATACTGTATTTTCTGCTTAAACTCCCTGAATACCGCTACCTCTTAGGCCCTGTAAGCATCAGTAACCGTTTTTCCGATTTCTCCAGAAGCCTGATGATCGAATATATCATGCTTCATTATTTTGATCATCAAATGGCGGAATTTGTGAAACCCAGGAATCCTTTCAGAATGAATACAGGGGATGTAGATGTGGAAATCCTGCTGGAAGGATCAAGGGACATAGGTAAGTTTGATAAACATATCAGGGATGTGGATTTTGAAGACGCAGGAATGCCCGTTCTATTGAAAAAATACCTCGGTTTAAATGGTAAAATTGTTTCATTTAACCTGGATCCTGATTTCAATGACGCACTGGATGGATTATTGGTCCTCGACCTCATGAATGTTCCTATGCAGGTAATTACCAGCCTTTCCAAGGAAATAAATGATGATTCCATCCTCGAAAGATTTAATCCTGACAGGCAGGGATTTAGTAAGTAATCACAGAGTTTTTGAATCCTAATGAATTATCGGCCAACCCCTGGTGCATCTTCGATTCAAAACAGGCACTTTATTCATATTCTGAAATCGAATTAACACCCAATGCATGAAGTACATTGATGTTCATAAATCTATTAAGGAAAGTAAATCTGCTTTTCTCAAAAAACTACCCCGCTTTGTTATTAACTGGATTGCAAAAATCATTTGCCAGGATGAATTAAACTATGTGCTGGATAAATTCAAGGACTGCCAGGGAGGAGATTTTCACAGGAGTGTAATGAAAGAACTCAATTTAACCCTGGTGGTTGACGGACTTGAGAATCTTCCTGACAAAAACAAGTGCTTTTTCATGGCAAACCATCCCTTCGGGATTTTGGATGGTTTAGCCCTTACAAAGACAGTGATTGAGAAATATGGTGATTTCAGAGCCATTGGGAATGAAGCTTTTGAGCTTATCCCTAACCTCCGCCCCTACATCGCCCTGGTGAATCCTTATGGATTAAGTTCAAAACAGTATGTGCTGGAACTTGAAAAGGTGTACCAGTCGGACATTGCCATTACTCATTTCCCTGCAGGAGAAGTTTCAAGACATTATCACGGTAAGATACAGGACCGGGCTTGGCAGAAGAGCTTTATCACCCGGGCCATCAGCTGCGAACGGGATATTGTCCCTTTCTATTTCCACGGCCGTAATTCAAGATTATTCTATGGCATTAACCTGGTGAGACGATTTTTTGGCATAAAGCTCAATATCGAACTTATGCTTTTACCCCGTGAGTTCTTCAGGAAAAGAAACAGTACTATCCGGTTTACCATAGGGAAACCCATTCCCTGGCAGACTTTCGATACATCACATACCCATGTTCAGTGGGCTGAAAAGGTAAAAGAACATGTGTATTCACTTGCTGCCGCCGATGGAAGCACAAAGGAATTTACAGTGCGTACACCAAAGTGATAATGCTCTGTCACCATCATCCGAAAACATAAATAGTTTGCACTACTTGATTTCTCTGAGTCTATAGGAATTAGTGGCATAATTGCATTGCCAAAAAAGAACTTACTAAGGGAGAGTTTGCCGGTAGGTACCCCCAACCCCCTATAAACAGGGGGCTTTAACCGGTTCTTTTAATGGCAGAATTACCTTAAGGCAAATTGTGCCTTATAAGACAATCCACTCCCTCCCTACTTGTAGGGAGGGCTGGGGTGGGTAAACTTTTTCGCCTTTAATACAATCTGTGAGTATTGCTTACCTGATTTCAGAACCCGGTCCGAATGCCTCAGTGGGAGTAACAAAGCAAAGTTTCCCTTCTTTATTCTCAGCCATAAGGATCATCCCTTTGGATTCAATCCCTTTCAGGTTGCGGGGAGCAAGGTTAAGCAACAAGACTACTTTTTGCCCGATGATCTCTTCCGGATTATAATGTTCAGCAATCCCTGAAACAACGGTTCTTTTATCGATGCCGGTATCAATGGTGAGCTTCAGTAATTTTTGTGTTTTGGCCACTTTCTCAGCTTCCAGTATCACCCCCACTCTCAGGTCAATTTTACCAAAATCATCATAACTGATCTCCGGTTTCGATGGATTAATAGGTGTAGCTTCTGCCTCATTGGCTGCTTTTGTATCGAGTAACTTCTGGACCTGGGCTGCAATCACATCATCCTCAATTCTTTCGAAAAGCAGAGAGGCCGTGTTTAACTGGTGGCCATCAGGGAGCAGATCGGCTGATCCGGCTTGATTCCATTTGAACGGACCAATGTTCAGCATGCCCAGGAGCTTTGTAGCAGTAAAAGGCAGAAAGGGCTCACCAAGAACCGATAGATTGGCACAAATCTGTAGTGAAATATTCAGGTTAGTACCTACCTGTTCGGGATTTGTGGCAAATACTTTCCAGGGCTCAGTATCAGTCAGGTACTTATTCCCGAGACGTGCCAGGTTCATCAGTTCATTCAATGCCTCCCTGAAACGGTAACTCTCAATGCTGGAAGCAATTTTGCCGGGGAAAATGGCAATATCTGCCAAAACCTGTTTATCGTAATCAGATAAAGCTGCCCTTGGAGGGATTTTCCCGCCAAAATACTTATGGGTGAGTACCAGTGTGCGGTTCACAAAATTTCCAAGGATCGATAGTAACTCGCTATTGTTGCGGGTCTGGAAATCTTTCCATGTGAAATCATTATCTTTTGTTTCCGGAGCATTCGCTGCCAGCACATACCTCAATACATCCTGTTTCCCCGGGAAATCAACCAGGTATTCATGCAACCAGACTGCCCAGTTGCGGGAAGTGGAAATTTTATCGCCTTCAAGATTCAGGAACTCATTGGCCGGCACATTGTCGGGGAGGATATAACTTCCTTCAGCCTTCAGCATAGCGGGAAAAATGATACAATGGAAAACGATATTATCTTTTCCAATAAAATGGACCAGTTTGGTGTCCTGCGACTTCCAGTAGGGTTCCCAGTCTTTTCCTGTTTTCTCCGACCATTCCCTGGTAGCAGATATATAACCAATGGGTGCATCAAACCATACGTATAACACTTTCCCTTCCGAACCTTCCACCGGCACTTTAACACCCCAATCCAGGTCGCGGGTTACGGCACGGGGTTGAAGTCCGCTATCGAGCCATGATTTGCATTGCCCGTAAACATTGGTTTTCCAGTCTTCTTTATGCGATTCCAGTATCCATTCCTTTAACCATCCTTCGTACCTGTCGAGGGGCAGGAACCAATGTTTGGTTTCTTTCATAACAGGAACATTGCCACTCAAAGCCGATTTGGGGTTGATTAATTCAGTAGCACTCAGGGTAGATCCACAACTTTCGCACTGGTCGCCATAAGCCCGTTCAAAGCCACATCTCGGACAAGTCCCGGTAATATAACGGTCAGCAAGGAAATGCTTCGATTCTACATCGTAATACTGCTCACTGAACTGTTCAATGAACTCATGCTGATCATAAAGCTTACGGAAAAAGGCAGATGCTGTTTCATGATGGATGGGTGCAGAAGTTCTGCTATAAACATCGAAAGCGATTCCAAATTCTTCAAACGACTTCTTAATGATTTCATGATATTTATCCACCACCTGCTGAGGGGTGAGCCCTTCTTTACGTGCACGGATCGTAATAGGAACTCCATGCTCATCACTACCCCCGATAAAGATTACATCAGCACCTATTGAGCGCATATAACGGACATAAATATCAGCAGGTACATAAACACCGGCCAAATGCCCGATATGGATAGGCCCGTTCGCATAGGGAAGGGCTGAAGTAACGGTGATCCGCTTGTAATTCTTCTGATCGCTCATGATAGTGTCTGCCTTGTGTTTGATTAGCGCTGCAAAGATAAGGATTCCTGAAAATGAACACCTCTCCTCTTAAGAAGCATGATTCTCATCAAAAATTAAGATATTATACAGTAGGTATCAAAAGAAATTCTATCTTGTTTTCCGTGTTTTGATTAAAATCTAATCATTTTAAAGTCAATGAACGGGGAAAAAGACGGGTTCAAAGATATGTATGTCAAGTCGGCTCTGCATTATCATACTTCAGAGATGCCTTGCCATTGGGATGTTAATGCATACAGGGGATGTGGGCATGGCTGCCGTTATTGTTTTGCCCAGTATACCCATGAATACATTGAAGCCGGAAACTTTTTTGATCATATTTTCGTCAAGAGAAACATTGCTGAAATCCTTGATAAAGAGCTTGGCAAAAAGTCGTGGGGCAAGCAGCGGATTAACCTCTCGGGAGTAACTGATGCCTATCAACCCCTGGAAGCAACAACGAAGCTGATGCCCTTGATCTGGAAAGTATTGATCAAACATAAAAATCCCGTTATCCTTTCAACCAAATCCTCACTGATCCTTCGCGATATTGAATTAATCAGCGAACTGGCTTCACTTACTTCTGTATGTATTACCTGTTCCATTACCATCATGGATGAAAACCTCCGCAAGCTGATAGAGCCGGGAGCTGCTCCAACTGAAGATCGCTTTAAGGTACTGGAGGCTTTTGGAAAGGTGGGGTGCAAGACGAGTGTTTTATTAACTCCCGTAATGCCTGGTATTAATGATTCGATGAGCAACCTTGAAACTATCTACCAGAAATCCTCTGAAACCGGCGTTACAGGCATCTCACCCTGGCCCCTAAACCTCAGGGGAAATACAAAAAGCCGGTTTTTCAGTTTCCTGAAATTGCATTTCCCGGAACTTCTCCCCAGGTACCAGCAATTATTCAAAGGCTGGCATGTAGATAAGAGCTATTCCGATGAACTCAGGGAAAAAGTACAGTTTCTTCGCGAAAAATATGGAATTCCCGGGGTTAGCCTTCCTCCTGAAGAACAGAAAATCGCCGTAGTACAGCTCAGCTTGTTTGATTAGAAAATTGTTTCAGGCAAAATCAAACTCTGATATTGCCTGATAGCATTTCAGAAAAGATTAAATCCACGCTGATTTTCCTTATTTTTACCATAAAATTGAAGGAATGATCAGCCCACCCTATCTCAAGTCAGGCGATAAGATTGCCATTGTGGCACCTGCCCGAAAGGTCAGCCCTGCCGAGATAGAGCCTGCTATTAAGATATTCAGGGATTGGGGGTTACAGGTGGTTACAGGACCACACCTGTTTGGCGATCATCATCAGTATTCCGGGATAGATGCAGAACGGACCGCTGATATGCAAATGATGCTTGACGACCCGGAAATCAGGGCCATATTCCCGGCAAGGGGTGGTTATGGTACGCTCAGGATCATTGATCAGCTTGACTTCAGCAAATTCTGCATCAGCCCTAAGTGGATCGTGGGTTTTTCTGATGCTACAGTGTTTCACTCTCACATTCATACCCAATTCGGGATTGAAACGCTGCATGCAGCCATGCCATTCTCCTATGGCACTGACGGCGCTGATAGCTACAACCTTTCCACCCTTAAAAAAGCACTTTTTGGAGAGGAAATGCAATTTTCGCTTCCGGCTATGGAGCAAAACAGATACGGGGAAGCTGAAGGAATACTGGTAGGAGGAAATCTTTCCATTCTTTATGCCCTGAATGGTTCCGCTTCCGATCTGAATACCGAAGGAAAAATCCTTTTCATTGAGGATCTTGATGAATACCTTTATCATATCGACCGGATGATGTTAAACCTGAAACGATCCGGCAAACTGCATTCACTTGCAGGACTAATCGTTGGCGGGATGTCGAAAATGAACGACAATGCTGTTCCATTTGGAAAAACCGCCGAAAACATCATCAGGGAAGCAGTTGCTGAATATGATTACCCTGTTTGTTTTGGATTTCCTGCAGGCCATGTTCCTGATAACCGGGCACTCATAATGGGAAAGACCGTTAATATGGTTGTTGGCGAAAACGGTTCATCCATTACTTTTTCAAATGCTGCAACCTTCAGCAAGGGAACAAAACTACCCCGGATCATAAAACCTCTTTTAATATTTCTTGCATTCTTTGTATTTATCTATCTGCTTTATTCACTTTTAATTCCTGTTATTCAATAGTTTTATGGCAACACATAATGACCTTGGAAAAAACGGCGAAAATATCGCTGCGAATTATCTTTTGAAATCAGGCTACGATATCCTGGCCCGCAATTGGCGTTATAACCGCGATGAAATCGATATCATTGCAAAATCAGGTGAATGGCTGGTTATTGTTGAAGTAAAAACACGGACTTCTGCCTGGTTCGGGGAGCCCGAAATGGCTGTAACCCCTTTGAAACAGCGATCCATGGTGAGAGCTGCAGAAGGTTATATAAAAGAACAGGATTATAAGGGAGAAACCCGCTTTGATGTGATTGGGATTCTGTTTGATAAGGAAAAAGTTTCTTTGAACCATATTCGGGATGCATTCTTACCCTGGTAATATGCATGGGTAGCAACATCAAGTGGAATGGCCACTAGTGTCCAACTTTCCGGAATCAAATCTTAAAAGGGATATCACCCTGCATGAAACACAAACAAAGGTTTACCGGTTTCAGAATAAATCTTCCGTGTCATGCTTGGAGCAAAAAGCTTTTCCAGAGGTCCTTTCTTATGATTTATCACTGCTATGGCATCAATCTCATTATTCCTGATATAAGATTCAAGGCCATGTAGTATATCATCACTCACCATCATTGAAAAAATCACTTTGTTATCTGCATATTCCTGTGAGAGATGCCTTTTCAATTCTTCCATTTTAACAGGATCCCAGGGTTTCTTGGCACCTACGCTAACATGCACACAATGCAGCTGTATTTTCAATGGAGCAATCATGGTGAGCAAACGGTTGATTACACCATAATCTGAAGGATCAAAATCGGTGGCATACATCATTTTATTAATATCATCCATACTCTTCACCGATTTATCTGGGATAGCAAGAACAGGAATATTGGAATTCTCAATCACTCTTGTTGTCACTCTTCCCATAGGATGACTTCCTTTGGTGAGCCCAATTGTTCCCATGATAATGATAGCGGGACGATATTTTCTGCTATACTCTACAATTTCCTCTGAAGCCTCTCCATTGGAAAGACCGATAGAAATTTTTACGTCCCTGATTTTCTCATTTAGGCACCAGGCATTAAGTTTCTCTTCCAGTTTTACCAGGTTGATCCGCGCATTTTTTTCAATTTCCCTTAGACTGCTGGACAATTTCACCTGATATGAGTAATGCTCATCATAGGGCGTTATATCGATGGCAGGATTATAAAAAACATGCAAGAGTTTGACCTCAGCTTTGTACTTATGTGCAAGGCTAATTGCGAATCGGGATGCATGCAATGAAAGTGTGGAAAAATCTACAGGAACAAGTATCCGCCTGATTACACCGATATTTCTAAAGGCTTTCTCTTTTGCCACCCCATAACTGTTGATGGTTTGATCAATGAGTGAAATTGCCTTTGCCACATCTTTTTCCTGGACTCGCAGATCTGCTGCATGTATAGGTTGAACAGAATCCTTTGGAACTAAAAAACAATCAATTCCTTCCGTTTGCAATTGTATTTGAAGAAGCATCGCCCGGGAATATGGGAAAGTACCGACAGTAATAATGCGTTGAGTCATTGTTTTCATAGAACCCCCTTTTTAGGCCTGTTCCGGAATATGCCGTTTACACAAATATAATAAAAAAAAGTCGTTTTTTTTCAAATACGGGTGTTTATTTTGTGCTTTTAACAAAGATTATCGGTTTTAATGCTTTTCGGATCATTTGAATCAGAGACGAATTTGATTGTTCTGATACCTGATTTTAGAATTGCATAAAATATTTGTTTTCTGGACTTTATAGTCTCTGCAGCTGTGCCCTTTGAAGGAAGGATAAAAGGTATCGTTTAGTTCGTACCTTTGCAAAAATCTAGCATCTGGTATGGAACGCAAAGCACGGCCTGGAAAGGCAAGTCCTGACAAATCAACTTCAAAATCTTCCAAAAAGCCCAAAGGAAAAGTAACCGGTCGAGCCGGAGCCCGCTCTCCTAAAGGGAGTGTGCGAAAAGAGCCACTTCGCCCTGCTCCGGGTAAAAGAACTGAACCTGATGTAGATTCAACCATTGATTCACCAGTAACCAGGACACAAAATCCCCGGGAAGACCGACCTGCCAGAACCCCAAAAACCAGAGAAGACCGTCCGGGCCGCACCTCTTTTGCCAGGGATGATCGCCCTGCAAGAACACCAAAACCAAGAGAAGATCGTAAGCCAGCTGACAGGGAAGATCGCTCCGAAAGAACTTATAAACCCAGGGAAGATCGTAAGCCAGCTGATAGGGAAGATCGCTCTGAAAGAACTTATAAACCCAGGGAAGATCGTAAGCCAGCTGACAGGGAAGATCGCACCGAAAGACCTTATAAATCCAGGGAAGATCGTAAACCTGCTGACAGGGAGGATCGCACCGAAAGAACCTATAAACCCAGGAAGAAGATCATCTGCAGGGAAGAACGCTCGGAGAGAACCTATAAGCCAAGAGAAGATCGTAAGCCAGCTGACAGGGAAGAACGCTCCGAAAGACCTTATAAATCCAGGGAAGATCGCCCCGGCCGCACATCAGCTGACAGGGAAGATCGCCCCAAAAGAGACTATAAACCCAGGGAAGATCGTAAAGGTCCATCAGGAGATGATAGTCGCACGAAACGCCCCTTTGCAGGAAAGAAGGAAGGATATGGCCGTCCAAAAAGAGATGGTGGAGGTTACGATGCTAAAAAACCAACCGCAAACACTTCCTCCGGACGGGGTGAAGAGGGCTTGATCAGGTTGAATAAGTATATTGCCAATTCAGGGGTTTGTTCCCGCAGGGAGGCTGACGACCTTATCCAGGCAGGGGTAGTCATGGTGAATGGTAAAGTGGTTACTGAACTCGGAACAAAAGTTTCTTCTTCGGATAAAGTGCAATATGATAATCATACCATCCGCAATGAAAGGCATGTGTATGTGCTTCTGAATAAACCAAAAGGTTACATTACAACCACTGATGACCCATATGATCGCAAGACCGTGATGTCACTGGTTGCAGATGCCTGTAAAGAACGGATTTACCCGGTAGGTCGCCTCGACCGGAATACCACCGGTTTATTGCTACTTACCAATGACGGAGAAATTGCAAAGAAGCTTACCCATCCAAGGCATAAGGTGAAGAAAGTGTATCATGTGGAAGTCGACAAAGCAGTGACTAAAAGCGATATGATCAAAATAGCGACTGAAGGTGTGGAACTCGAGGATGGTGTTGCTGTAGTGGATGAAGTCGCATATGCAGAAGGAGGAAGCAAAAAGGAGGTAGGTGTTGAATTGCATTCAGGAAAAAACCGGATTGTAAGGCGCATCTTCGAAGCTTTGGGATATGAAGTCATAAAACTTGACCGTCTTGTCTTTGCCGGGTTAACCAAAAAAGACCTTCCAAGAGGTAAGTGGAGATTACTGACAGAGCATGAAGTGAATTACCTGAAAATGCTTAAATAGAGCGTAAATTCACTTGACCAGGTTGTCTACAAAGGGCTGTATCAAGAGACGGTTTTTTTACCGCAATGACGCAAGGGGAGCGCAAAGACGCTTTTGACCTTATTTGAAAGCAGAAGACTTTTTCAAATTAGTGAAATAAAATAGCAACTAATTCTGAAGTTTCTGATTTTACAAATCTGCTTAATTCTTCCTGTTCGTAATTTCTTCCTATAATTGCAGCCAAGGTAAACTGGTTATAACTCGCCACAAATACATAAATATATAATGATATGGCGATTAATAAATCGATATCTTGCTATACATATGTAATATAATATAGATATGGCGAATAATATAAGTATTATTCGCCATATCTATCTACCAACTAAAGATGTGGCGAACTATGCTTGTCAAATATTATAAAAGAACAGAATATCCAATTCCTGATACAGAACCAACCACAAAAAAAAGAGCCCTGAAGTTCAGGACTCTTTTGTACCCGGGGCCGGGATCGAACCGGCACGTACTCACGTACATCGGTTTTTGAGACCGACGCGTCTACCAATTCCGCCACCTGGGCAAATGGTGTGCAAATTTACAAAAATTACAATCCAACAATGGATTATTCTTTAACGAATTGAATTTCCTAAGGTGATTTTTTCCATCTGTACTTTTCAAATACTTTCTTCTTTTAAGGGCAGACAGTCTTTCTTCAATGCTATACTTGTTCAGTTAACCCGCTAAGGATTCATAGTTTGTGGCAGATACAGCAAAGGTAACGGAGCTTAGGATGAGAACTTTATTTATCTAATTTTGATTCTGAAAATGCTCTCATTTATTCATGAATAAATCCAGATATGCCCGGCATTCTTGAAGAAACCTTCACCTTGTTGAAATCCCACTATGGAGAGCGTTTCAATGATATTACAATAGAGAAAGTGAATGCGGGAATTTTTATGACACTTGTTAAACTTTCAACAGGTTATAGTGGTATTTCCATTACCGATATTGACACAAAAGAAGGTTGTTATCATTCCAGAGATAAATATTTCGGTCCTTTTTCACCTGGAAAAGTTCACGGGCAAAAAATTGCTGATCTTTTTAATCAAACAGAAGGGAATAAATTGCTGGATGTGTTAAAACTTTCGGTAATGAATGCAATTTCTGCTGAAATTATTGCTCACTCAGCGTATAAAATCATTGAAAATGCTGACCCGGCAGATCAACTTGACCTGAGTACTCCTAAAAATGTGGTAATCGTTGGAGCTTTTCAATCTTATATAAAAAGATTTTCCGATAGTATTCACCATCTTTCAGTACTTGAATTGAATAAAAAGGCTCTGGCACCTGATCAGTATAAATATTTCGTCCCGACGTCAAAAGCGAAAGCTGCCATGAAATCTGCGGACATCATTATAATTACAGGTTCAACCATTTTAAATAATACGCTTGATGCACTGCTGGCTAGTTCCCCTTCAACAGCAACAGTAATAGTTGTTGGCCCATCGTCAAGCCTTATCCCGGATATCCTTTTTGAAAAAGGTGTTAATATTATTGGAGCTACACAGGTTATTGATGCCGACTTAGCCTGCACACTGATCAGTGAAGGTGCCACCGGGTACCATCTTTTTAAATCATGCGCCAGGAAAATTTGCCTGCTTAAAGATTAGTGGTGAAAAATTGAACTGAAACAATCCAGACTTGAATCCCATTAAAGAAATCCACTTAAAATAATCTCAATGACTGAAAGCAATCCCATGTTTGAAAATTGTGAAATCGATTCGGCAGTGGTGCACCACATCGGCTACAAGCCAACAGATGATGGCATCATTTTCTCGAAATCATCTCTACATTTGAACGGGAATACTCATAATAACCTTCTCACCTATTTCCTGACTTCCTTTAAATTTGAGGAATACTTCAACCTTTACCATGATTCGGACCTGAAACTGAATGAGGTTTATTCCTTCGTTACTCAAATTTTCAATGATCCGGATTCATTATATGATCAGTCGGTACATATTGCTAAACACCTGTATGAACAATCCAACCACCCGAAAATCAAAGTCGGGGAACTGTTTGTAGTGTATTTCCGTGGTTGCCAGATCGGAAGGGAAACTGTTGATGCGGTTGGCTTATTTAAAGCAGAAACCAAGGATACTTTTCTAAAAGTACTGCCGGGTTCAGATGGATTTGTGATTGAGAGTGAACTCGGCTTTAATATTAACAAATTGGATAAAGGCTGCCTGATCTTTAATTCTGAAGCTGAAAAGGGCTACCTGGTTTCCATTGTCGATTCAGTCAGTCGCTCAACTGATGCGCAGTATTGGGTGGACCAGTTCCTTCATCTAAAGCCCAGGAATGACGAATACTACCAGACAAAAAATGTTCTGAACCTGTGCAAGAGCTTTGTGATTAATAAAATGCCTGAAGAATATGAGGTTTCAAAAGCCGACCAGGTGGAAATGCTTAATAAATCGGTGAAATTCTTCAAGGAAAGCGAGGAATTCGACATGGATGATTTTGCCTCTGAGGTGCTTTCAGACCCCGGTATGATTAATAGCTTTAAATCTTACAAATCAACCTTTGAAGAAGAAAAGGACGTTCAGATCACCGACAACTTTTCCATATCAGAAGCCGCTCTCAAAAAACAAAGCCGGGTATTCAAAAGCATTATCAAGCTGGATAAGAATTTTCATATTTATATTCATGGGGATAAGCAGAATATTGTGAAGGGATTTGATCAGGAAAGCGGATTGC